>JANYLF010000271.1 GCA_025357995.1 Acidimicrobiia bacterium
TGGCGCGTTCCTTGAGCGAGTCGGCCCGTTGGTGGCTCAACTTGAAATGCTTCGACACGTTGTCGATTTCGATCGCCGCGCCCACTAGATGTTCTCCGCGAGGTTGTCCTCAAGCTTGCCGAAGACCCAGAACGCGAAGAACACGAGCCCGATCGACACTCCGAAGAGGATGGCGAGGTTGCGCAGGTACCACCACTGGGAGAGGTCCGGAAGCGCCGGCACGAGCTTCCCCACTGGCTTGCCCGCCTTCTTCACCGAGATCGTGACCAGGTGGTTCCCCCAGATCGCCCGCTGCATGGTGATCACGATTGGCGTCAGCGGATTGAGGAGCGCCCAGTCTCCGATCTTCGCGCGCACCTGCGCGTAGGGGTAGACGATCGACGTCATCCAGAACCATGCCAACAGGACGAGTTCGAGCAGGTGTTGGGTGTCACGCGCGTACACATTGACGGCCGACAGCGTGATCGCGACCGCGGCGAGGAACACCAACAGGGTGAGCAGCGCTGGAATCAACAACGGCAGATACGACCAAGAGGGTTGGTACCGAAACGCGACCAGCGCCGCGGCCAAGACCAGGAACTGCAGCCCGAAGTGCACGAGCGCGGCGCCGATCGCGGCAAGCGGAAGGATCTCCCGCGGGAACCACACCTTGCCGACCAGCCCGGCATTGCCCACGATCGAACCGGTCCCGCCACCGAGCCCCGCGGAGAAGAGGTTGTACGGCAGGAGCCCCGACAATAGGAAGATCGGGAAATACGAGATCGACGCCGGGATGAAAAGCGTGAAGACGACGTAGAACACCACCAAGTACAGCAGTGGGTTGAGCAACGACCACACGAACCCGAGCGCGCTGTTCTTGTACTTGACCTTCAGCTCTTTGCGGACGAGGTTGCCGAGCAACTCCCGAAACATCCAGATTTGACGGAGTCGCTGGATCGGACCCGGACGGTCGGAGACATCCATCCGGTCCGAAGACTGGGGCGTCGGGGCGGGAACGAGAGAAGTGGCCAAGGCGAGGATCGGACGCCGCCATGGATGCGGGGCCGCCCAGCGATTGTAGTGATGCCCCGGCTGGGAGGGCCGGACCGCGCGGCCGGCTTACGGAGCGATCGACAGGCCCCGCCCCACGATCATGCCCCAATAGTTGGTGGTCTCCACCCCTGGCGCACCGCCGAACGGCCAGATTCCGCCGGCACCGTCGAGGACGTACCCTCGTCCGCCAGCACCGCCACCGATGAGCGCAACGCCTCGCGCGATGTCATTCGGGACCCAGTAACCAGCGGTCGAGCGGGCCGGCGCGCCGCCGAACGGGTGGAGCCCACCGAACGCGTCGAGCACATATCCGCCCGGACCCGCGGGGTCGGTCGCGAAACCGCGGGTGATATCCCATCCGGGCCAGTACCCCGTGATCCTCACGCTGGGCGCGCCACCGAACGGGTGCACACCGCCGTACGCGTCGAGCACGTACCCGCGAGGATTCGCGATGGTCGAATCCGAGGTGAGCGCGATACCCCGCGCGACGTCCCACCCGGGCCAGAACGGCGGTGGCGACGCGGGTACGTGGGCGGCACCGAAGGGATGAAGCCCACCGAAGCCGTCGAGCACATATCCGCCGGTCCCACTTGCATCGAGCGCGACACCTCGGGTGATGTCCCAGCCGACCCAATATCCACTCGTCGCAAGCGCGGGCGCGCCACCAAAGGGATGCAAACCACCAAAGGCGTCGAGCGCGTATCCCCCGCCGGCCGCGGCCGCGGCCACACCGCGACCCAAACCACCCAGGACGGGGCCCGCGGCCGGGAGACTGGAGATACCCGCGACCGAACCGTTGACCGAGCCCGCATACGCGGTCCGGAACGGCTGCGCGCTCGTCACGCCGGATCCCACCGTGACCGACGCGGGGGAGTTGAACGCCGAGACGTTTCCGGCGCGGTCCCAACTTCGTACTCGCACTGCGTAGTCGTGTCCGGCGACGGTGAACAGGTTCCGACTGCCGTTGACGGTGGCACCGGCACCACCGGACGCGCCCCCGCGGGTCATGTACCGCACCCACGGTTGCGCATCTTCGCGGACGTCGATGTCGAACCCGCTGATCCCGGTCTCGCCATCGCTCCCGGAATAGTCGATACGCAACTGCGTCGTCCCCGCAGGAGCTGCGCTGAGTCCGCTCGACACCGTCGGCGGGACCGAATCGTCGTACGTTCCCGTGCGCTTCATGTTGTTTCGGAACGTGGGCCACGCGAGTGCTCCGGCCGCGTGACCGGATCGGAACACCGAGGTCACCTGCTGATCGCCGACACCGCGCGCGTTCGCCGGGTTGGTGTTCACCGTGGCCGTGACCACCACGTAGGTGTCACCGCCGTAACTCACGATCGTCGGGTGCGAGCCGGGGACCCATGAGAGCGGCATCGCGTTGTCGTACTCCAGCGCGCCGGTCGCGCCGTTGAAGACCCGAAGGTTGGCCTCGGTAAACGTCACGACGTCCTGAACACCATCGCCGTTGATGTCTCCCACCGACGGACCGCCGTCGAACCCGAGTGGCTGACACCCCCCATAGGAACGGTTGCACCACTGCTTCCACACGGCACCATCGCGGGTGACGTACGAGATGCTGCCGTCGCCCGACTGCTCGACCACGTCAAGGCGATGATCACCGTCGAGATCCGCGATCGCGGGCGAGCCCATCGTGGCTCCCGGCATCCCGATTCCGGGAGCTGCATAGGAGCCCCAACCGGGCAACGGCGCGCCGAATCGGTCGAGCGCGAAAAGCTGGTGCCCCTTGCCCGCCCAGTTCTCACCGGTACCGACCACGATGTCGAGGAACCCGTCGCCATTGAGGTCGACCACAGCCGGACTCGACCAGATGACCTGGTCCGAGAGATGACGCGGAAACCCGTACGCGTTCGAGCCGTCGGCGTGGAAGACCCAGAGGAACCCACCGGGCGCGAGGTTGTACGGAGGCAGGTTGGCTCCGTTGCCGATGTCCATGTCGCCGCCGACGATGACTTCGAGGCGCCCATCACCGTCGAGGTCGGCCAACGCGGGGCTCGACCACGAGGTGTCGTAGATGAACCGCGAGAAGAGTTGCGACCCATCGTGCCGGTACACCGTGACGTACTGACCCCAGGTTGCGACCGCAATATCGGGTCGACCGTCGCCGTCGACGTCCCCAACCGCGGGAGTCCCGAACACACCGCCGGCAGTCCCGAACGTGAACAGCACCGTTCCGTCGCCGGACCAACCGCGGATACCGCCGCCGACCGAGCCCGCGATGATGTCGAGCACGCCGTCACCGTTCCAGTCGACCAGCGTGGGTGAACTCTGTACGGCGCCACCCATCGAGAGACATCCGCGGATGATCACGGCCTGCAGCGTCATCACGCGCACGCAACCGTCCATTCCACCCGTGACGATCTCGGGCACGCCATCGCCCGTGACATCACCGACCGCCGGTGACGAGAACGCCGCGGTCGGTCCGATGCCGGGGAGAAACGCGTTATATGTGACCGCCGCCTGACCGACGGGAATCAATCCCGGAGGCGCCACGGCCGCAGCCGGACTCGAACCGCCGAGACCACCTACGGCCGCGAGGGCAACCACCGCGGCCAAGACACCAACCACATTGCGACGATGACGCACGAAATACACAAGACCTCCAGTGAGCATCTCATCGGCATCTGGTTGGCCAAGATTGACCGATTCGTGCGCCGGGCGAAAATCGCTCCGACCGGGCCCTCACCGAGGCGGGGCGGCACTCCCCGACTCGCCCGGGGCCTTCGGTTCGCTCATCGCCTCCATCGTCGCTTGTTGGAGGCGGTTCACCTGGCCGATGATCGGGTCGATCTGCCAGGCCGTGAGCCGGCGGATCGCCCGCTTCATCGACGACGCCCCGGGGCGAGCCGAGCGCGATTCGGGCATGGCGAGGGGACGGAGGCGACGCAACGGCGCCGTTGCGGCGGACCGTGTCGCACTGCCCCGCGGTGAACCGACCGATACCCGCGCGCCCACGGTGCTCCGCCGTGCCGCCCGCGCTCTGATCTCGGCCATGATCGCGTCGCGGTCGCCCTCCGGCCAATTGCCAGAGATGCGAACGTCGCTCGCGAGGCCGGCTACGGAGCGCATCGCGACGGCGAGTTCGCGGTCGTCGTTCACGAGCAAGGCATCGCCCACGACTTGATCGGCCAACCCGCCGACTCGCGACGCGATGACCGGACGGTGATAGAGCGCCGCTCGTTCGCAGACACCCGACGACCAGATCAGTCGGTACGGCAACACCAACGCGTCGGCCGCGACGATCCAGACGTCGAACTCGGAGTCGCTCACGTACTGCTCGCGCAGGTTGGCCCCGGGGGTCGCCGCGACGGCGGCCCGGAGCTCGTCGACGTAGGCGATGTACTCCGCGTCCTCCACGCGCAGCGATCCGACGATCTCGAGCCGACACCCGTGATCGCCGAGCCCGGCGAACGCGCGGACCGACCGGTCGAATCCCTTGTGCGGTTGTAAGAACCCGATCGAAAGGAAGAGGAAACCGTCAACGGGGAGGCCGAGGCGCTCACGCGCCGCGGACCGATCGAGATTCGTCCGCTTCTCGAAATGCTCGCCGTGATCGGCGATCTGGACCCGATCGACACCAATCCCGAAGGCCGCCGTGAACTCCCCGCGTTCGCGCGGCGTATGGACGGTAATGCGATCGACGGCGGTCCACATCTGGCGGGCCGCCAGCGACTCGGCCCGAGTCTCGGCACCGGCATGGGGAAACTCGTGGATCCGCATCTCGACGTTGCCCGAGATGCGGAACGCGACGGCGAGCGCGGCGTAGACCCGCGTCCGCTCCGCCGGGGTGGAACGATCACCGAAGAAGATCGTCGGGTGGTACTGCACGATGACGCGGTCGTACGCGCCGACGCGACGCGCGAGCGCGAGCGCGCCGCGCACACCGACCAGGTCCAAGTGGTGGTGCGCCGCCGACGGTCCGGGCGAGAGCACCTCGACGTCGTGCCCTTGCGCGCGGAGGCGCTTCACCTCCTGCACCGCGTACTGGGCCAACCCATCACGCCCCGGCGGATAGGGACTCACCATCAGGATCCGCATGTCAACTCCACGGCATCCACCGGTCGATCGTCCGCTCGACCGCGTCGAGAACCGGCGGCCACGTGTAGTGCTCGAGCACATACTCGCGTCCCGGCGCAGCAATCGCCGCGGCGGCTTCGGGGGCCTCGGCCACGAACCGAAGACACTCCTCGAACTCGTCGTCATCGTCGTAGACGAGTCCGGCACCGGATCGCTCCGCGTGCCATCGATTGACCGCGCTGGTCCCTGCTGCGATCACGAGCGTTCCCGCCAACCACGCTTCCATCATCGTGCGCGAGAAGCTCTCGAACGCCGACGGTTGGATGTACGCCGAAGCCGCGGCATATGCATCATTGCGTTCGGATTCGCTGACGTATCCGAGATCGATTACCCGATCGGCGATCTCGGGCGGTGCATCGACCGCACCGTGACCCATCGTGACCATCGAAAGCGGCAAGTCGGCGTTCACCACCGCGCGTGCGAACGCGTCGAGCATCCCATCCCAGTTCTTGCCGCCCTCGCGGCGCCCGGCGTACATCACGAATGGACCCTCGATCCCGTGGCGCGCCCGGAATCCCTCGGGGTCGTACCGCTCCGGCACATCGAGTCCGGAACCGATGACCTCGAAGTCGGCGAGGCGCGGATGGATCGACTCCGCGAGGTCCCGTTCCGGGTCGGACAAGAACCACAGGCCGCGGCTGCCGGAAAACAGGGGATGAAAGATGTCGAGGTGCGCCTCCGGCTCGTCGTGGAGACACGGCATGAGGATCGTGCGATCCGGCGCGACCTGACCGCACGCGAACGCCGGCCAGAACAGATAGGGCGCGAACACCAGCGCCCGATACGAATCCGATGCGTCGAGCAAGTAGTGGAACAGTTCGGGCAACCGAAGGTCGTCGTTCATCCAGCGCTCTTGCTCGGTCATGCGCAGGGGCGAACCGGCATTGATCGCGGCATTGAACGCGGCCCGCTCGGCACGGTCGGTGGAGATCACCGTGGGGAAGCGCCGCAACGTGACGCTATCGGCGATCTCTTCTACCCCGGGGTCGAACTCGTTCGCCCAGGTGAAGTGATCGCGCGCGCACGTGGTGAGAACATCGACTTCCCAACCTCGCTGGGCCAGCCCGTGCGCCATCTCGCGCAACACCGCCTCCGCCCCGCCGACGACACCCTCGCCGTAGCGAGCGGGGACAAAACCGAGCCGACCCTTTCGTTCCACGGTGTCGAGACACTACTGGCGACGCACACACACGCTGGGCACCCCACGGATTCCCGAAGCGGCGGTACCATCGCTCGATGGACATCTGCGTGTGCGGCGCCCAGGTTCCGTTCATGCGCGGTGGCGCCGAGGCGCTCATGGACAATCTCGTCGAAGCGGCGGTCGCGGCCGGCCACCGCGCCGAGCTGGTACGACTCCCTACGGTGTGGGATCGCGATCGGATCTTCGACGCCGCCCTCGCATGGCGCATGGTCCCGATCGACGCCGACCTCGTGATCGCCATCAACTTTCCCGCCTACTTCGTCCAACACCCCAACAAGGTCGTGTGGCTCGCGCATCAACACCGCGCCGCGTACGACGGCGCGGACGGACCGTGGTCCGATTTCACCCTTGACGACACCGGCCTCGAACTCCAGCGCCTCCTCACGGAGTGGGATACCCGCGCGCTCACGGAGTCGTCGAAGCTGTTCACGATCTCGGGCGTCGTCGCCGACCGCCTGGCGCGGTTCAACGGTCTCGCCGCCGAACCGCTGTACCACCCGGCACCATTCTGGGATGAGCTCGCGCCGGGTCCGAGCGAGGACTTCGTGTTCTGCCCACTCCGGTTGGAAGGCAACAAACGACCCGGCCTTCTGGTCGACGCACTCGCCCACGTTCGTTCCGACACACGGCTCGCGCTCGCCGGCCACGGATCGCTCGAAGGCGAACTCCGCGAACGCGCACGCGTGCTGGGGGTCGACGCTCGCCTCGATCTGCTCGGGTTCGTCACCGACGCCGACGTCGTCGACCACTACGCACGCGCGCTCGCCGTCGTCTACGCACCGTTCGATGAGGACTACGGCTACGTGACACTGCAAGCCTTCCGGGCCGGCAAACCCGTGATCACGGCGTTCGATTCCGGCGGAGTGCTCGAATGGGTGGAAGACGGCGTCAACGGCTTCATCACCGACGGCACCCCCGAGGCCATGGCGGAAGCAATCGACCGGCTCGCGAACGACCCGTCACTCGCGGAGAAGATGGGGGCCGCGGGTCGTGACCGCGTCGCGGACCTCCGCTGGGGGCCCGTAATCGAACAGCTCACCGCGCCGTGACGCTCCCGCTCCTCGGCATCATCGCCGGACCCACCGACACGGCCGAGGTCGCACCACTCGTCGTCGCGTTGCGATCCTGGTGTCGACCCCACGCCCTCGACCCCAGCCTCGGTCCTCCGGCTGCACTCCTCGCAACGTCGACGGCGGCGATCGGTTTGAACGGCGCCCTCGCCGGTTCGGTGCCGGTCGTGGTCATCAGCAACGATCCCGGACCGATTCCGCACGAAGTCCGTGCCCGTGCGGCGGCCGTCGTCGTCCGAGACGATCTCGTCGCGGACGAACTCGGCGACCAGGCCATCCGGTGGCACCGCGATGCTGTCGCCGCATCGGAACACCCCTGCCTCTCCCCCTTCGTGCGCGAGCGCTGGCGCAGGCGCCTGAGCCTCCCGAGCACCTTCATCGTGGAGATCGGGACCCAACGAGCGTCGGACATTGCTCACACCAACGTGGCCGCCACTCTCGCGGTGTGTTCGGCCGCCGTCGTTCGGGGTCCGTGGCTCACGACCGCGCTCGCCCTCGGGACCGCGGTCGTCACCGACGCGACTTCGGCCGCCAGGCTCGGCGCGACTCCGGCGGTGCATCTCGCCGTGGCTGGGCCCCACGATGCCACCGCCACCGCGCACGCGCTGGCGAACGATCCGGCCCGCGCGGCAGCGCTGGGATGGGGCGGCCGCCTCTTGGTGGAAGCGCACCTCGACAGTGCGGGAGTCGCGTTGGAGATCGCGCACGCGCTCGGCATCGGGCCGCGCGACTTTCCGGCCGCGCCACTCTCACGGCTCGATGCCGAGCTTGGTGCCCTGGGCACACCCACGAACTCCTCGGTGGCAAATCGCGCGCTGCGACGCGCCGTCGCGATCGCCGGAGTTGCCGATTGGGCCGACCTCACGGGGAGACGCCAATGAGTCATCCCGATCTCGACCCCGAGGCGCAAACGCGCCTCACCGCTACGGCCGGCCAACCGCCGCCGACTGACCCGCCTGCCGCGGGACCAGTGGAAGAGCAGGCACCAGTATCGGGACGCCGGGCGCGATTGCGCATTCGAGTTCGCGAGGCAACGCGCCCGGTCGCCGACCCCGCACTCGATCGGCTCGCGGCTCTCGTCGCGGGACGTATCCGCCATACCCTCCGCACCGAATACGACCACCTCTCGGCCGCAGTCGAACTGCTACGCGCCGAGCACACCGTGCTCCGAGATGCACTCCTTCAGACCGGGGCGACGGGTGGAGGCGCACTGCTTCCGCGACTCAGCGCGCTCGAAATCAACGCCGAACTCATGAAGGGCGAGTTCGCCGCGTTCCGTGCGACCGTCGACCAGCTGGGTCAAGCCATCGCGCCCGCGGCCGGGCTCCCGGGCGTACCGGCGCGCTTCGCGGAGCTCCGCGAGCAGGTCAACGCGCTCGACCGACGCGCCCGCATGGTCGAACGCGCGGCCGCGAGTGGCACGAGTTCCGCGCCCACGGAGGCCGTACCGGTCTCGGAACCCGGCGCGGTCTCCGGGACGGCCGGGTTCGACTACGTCGGCTTCGAGCGTCGGTTTCGCGGAGACTCCGACGCCGTGCTCGCCACGTTGGCACAGCGCTATACGGCAGAGCTCCGCGATCATCAGCCCGTGCTCGACTTCGGGTGCGGTCGGGGCGAGCTCGTCGCCGTCCTGGCCGACCGAGGCATCGACGCGACGGGGGTCGACACCGACGCCGGCATGGTGGAAGAGGCGCTCGGCTACGGACGCAACGTGCATCTCGCTGACGGGCTCGCGTACCTCCGTGGACTCGAGCCGAACTCGCTCGGTGCGCTCATCTCGGTCCATGTCGTCGAGCACCTTCCACTCGCGGTGCTCGTCGAGCTGCTCGAGCTCGCCGCGACGAGGCTCCGCCCGGGTGGCGTGTTCATCGCCGAGACGCCGAACCCGATGTCGCTCATCGTGCTCGGGAACTCGTACATCCTCGACCCGACCCACGTCTGGCCGCTCCACCCGTCGTTACTCACCTTCCTTGCCGAGCGCGCCGGATTCCGCGACGTGGATCTCCGGTTCTACTCACCGGCCGACGACTATCGCTTAGCACCGATCACCGGCGGCCCGGACGCGCCCAAATGGATCGGCGAGATCAATCTCGCGTTGGAGCAGCTGAACCAAGTGTTGTTCGGACCCCAGGAGTACGCGCTCATCGCGCACACGCCCCCGGAGTAAACCGCGGCCGGTTCAGCTCCCCGACCGACTGATCGCGGCCGGAAGCGTGCGCAACAAAATCTGGAGATCGGTTCGCCATCCGATCGTCGCCACGTACTCGAGGTCGACGTCGGTACAGAGGTGCATGAGACCGTCGCCGCGCCGGCTGACCTGCCAGAGACCGGTGAGTCCCGGACGGACGAAGTGACGCTGATCCTGCCACGATTCGTAGCGCGCGACGATGCCAACAAGTTCGGGGCGCGGGCCGACCAAGCTCATGTCGCCCTTCACCACGTTCCACAGCTGGGGCAGCTCGTCGAGGCTCCACTTGCGCAGGGTCCGACCCAAGTCGGTGTGCCGCGGATCACGCGCGGTCTTGTGGGTCAGCCTTCGATCCTCGATGACCGGGCGATGCGCCAAGCGGCGATCGGCCCGCATGGTGCGGAACTTGACGACGTCGAACGGCACGCCGTCCAACCCACACCGCGCTTGGCAGAAGAGCACCGGACGACCGATGCGCCACCAAACCCCGAGCGCGACAACCGCCAGCAGCGGCGAGAGCACCACGAGCGCGGTCGCGGCGACGGTGCGGTCGATCATCGGTTTCGCGATCCGGACGTACGCGCCGCGCGGCCGCGCGACGAACGAGAGATGCGACGGCCGCGAGTCGACACGCGGAGTCGAGATCGGCTCGGAACTCATTCCGAGGATTCTCGGCAGGTTTCCGGCCCGACCTAACGGGCCCGAGAGGTCCGAACGCGCTGAAAACGAAGAAACGGCCGGCGAATGCCGGCCGTTTCTTCAGTTCGAGCTGGAGCGGTGGTTCAGGCGACGACCTTGCGGCGTGACTGGCGCACGAACACTGCGCCCGCGCCGACCGCGCCGACACCGATGAGGGCCAGGCCTGTGACGTCGCCACCCGTGAACGGAAGGCTCGACGACTTCGAGACGGTCGTGCCCTTGACGGACGCGCCCGGGTCGGTACCGGTGCCGGACACACAGGCGTCCGGGTAGCACGTGGCGTGGGCCGCCGTCGGCGCGAACACGCCGAAGGCGATTCCGCTGACCGCAGCCAGACGAAGTGCCCGCCCGACGAACTTGCGCTGCTTGCTCACATTGACCTCCACGCATTCCCGCTCGGCATCCCCGGGCGGTACAGAATCAAAACCCTGCCCCAAGTGCAAGGGTGGATAAGCAACTCTACAGGGTGTTCACAGGGTATGCAAGCCTGAAACAGTTCTAAATCGGACACCTGAATAGGTCATTCGCATTGTTCTGGGAGCGCGGAGCACGAAACTACCCATTGTCTACCAGTGCAGCACCCGCGGTCCATCGTCGTCCCAGTGCTGTGAACCCTCGCGGTACTGCACCGCCGGGTACCGAGCGGACGGGATCACCTCGAGGTCCTCGTAACCCTGCGGTACCGAGAACCTCAGGGTGTACTCGGCCGATTGGCCGCGCAGC
>JANYLF010000280.1 GCA_025357995.1 Acidimicrobiia bacterium
TCGACGGTTGCGGCGCGCGTGGCGCCGGCCTGGCGACACATGCCGTCGAACACGCGGTCGTCACTTGCGAGGGCTCCGGTGTGACTCGCCGCGGCGCGTTGGCCGCCCGCCGTCGCACCACCTTTGAGCAAGACGAGCGGCATGCGGCGGGCGACCGTGCGGATGCGGTCCGAGAACGCCCGACCGTCGGCAATGCCCTCCACGTACGCGAGGCCGACCTTGGTCGCGGGATCGTCGGCGTAAAAATCGAGATAGTCCGGCACCGTGACCATGGCGGCGTTCCCTGCGCTCACCGCGCGGCTGATGCCGATGCCGGTCTGCACCGCGTAGTTGAGGAAGCTGGATACGAAGTTGCCGCTTTGACTTGCCACCCCGATATTTCCCGCAGGTGGATACGGTGCCACGATCTGCGCGCACAACTGCGCGGGCGTGCTGACGACTCCTTGACCGTTCGGACCGGCGAGCAGGATCCCGAGTTCACTCGCGAGATCGACGAGCGCACGTTCCGCGTGTCGGCCCTCGTCTCCGGCTTCGCCGTAGCCCGCGCTCGTGATGAACGCCGCGGTGATGCCTCGACGAGCACAGGCACGGAGGAGTTCCAGGTTGGCCGCGGCCGGAGTGCATACGAAGACGAGGTCGACGGGCGCGTCGACCGGGAGATCGTCGATGCTCGCGACGGTCGCGATGCCGAGGATCGTCCCACCGTCGCGGTTGGTCGCGTATACGCCGCCCGCGTAGCCCTGACTCAGAATGTTGTGGAGCGCAACGAACCCGAACTTGCCGGGGTGGCTCGACGCGCCAGCGACGACGATCCCGCGTGGCTCGAACAGTGCTCGGAACCGATCGGCGTTGGGCCCGCTCACGGGGTGGTGACCTCGACGAGGGCGTCGACCGCAATCGGGGTGCCGTCGACGACGATAAGAGGGTTGAGGTCCACACTCGCGATGTCGGGTCGGGCTTCCGCGAGCGCGGCGAGGCCGGTGATGATCTGCACCAACGCGGCCCGGTCGACGGCGGGCTCGCCGCGGAACGGGCCGAGCAGTCTCTGGGTCTGCAGGTCGTCGATGAGGTCCTCGGCGTCCGTGATGGAGAGCGGCACGAGACGGAACGCGACATCGGCGATTGCCTCGGCGAGGATGCCACCGACGCCCAGCATCACCGTTCGGCCGAATTGCTCGTCGTGATGCAGGCCCGCGATGAGTTCCCGGTTTCCCTTGAGCATCGGCGCGACGAGGAGGCTGACCGGGCCGTCGGCCGCGTCGGCGGCGGCGAGGAGCTCGGCGCCGGCCCCGGCGACGGAATCGGCGTCACGCACGTTGAGCCGGACGAGCCCCCGCTCCGTCTTGTGCGCGATCGCATCGCCGTTGAGCTTGAGGACCACGGGATAGCCGATGGCGTTCGCGGCCTCGACCGCTGCGGGCGCGTCGGCCACGATGCGTTCGTCGGGAATCGGAATCCCGAACGCCGCAACCAGCGCCTTGGATTCGGCTTCCGAGAGGGTCGTCACGGCCCGGACGGTATCGCGCGGCTCCCTGTCCCTCGCGCGAGTGGCGCGCTGGCCTCGACAGGTCGAGAGATGCTCCGAGCTTTGCCACGAATCGGCCCAACTCGGGGTCGACGCGCGCGTCCGGGGTGACCTGCGCGGAGGGTTACCAGCGGTAATCGGTGAATTCGTTCGCGTCCGGATCGACGTGCCCGCCGGACTCTTGTGCCCTTCAGTACCCGTCAGAGGCATTGACGGGCACAAGGTCGAGGCGTGGACAGTTCACACGGCGCGGTCGGGCCAGAACTCGTCGCGCAGGAGTCGTTTGAGCAGCTTGCCGGCATCGGTGCGGGGCAACTCGTCGCGCACTTCCCAGCCGCGTGGCACCTTGTACTTGGCCATGTTGGCCTCGGCGAACGCGCGGAGGTCGTCGACGTCGATGGTGGCACCCGGCTTCGCCTGCACGATGCAGTACACGCTCTCGCCCCATTCATCGTCGGGGGTGCCGAAAACGGCAACGTCGATGAGCGACGGATACCCGTGCAGCACCGCCTCGATCTCGGCCGGATAGATGTTCACACCCCCGGAGATGATCATGTCCTTCTTGCGGTCGCAAATGTAGAGGTAGCCCTCGGTATCGGCGTACGCGATGTCGCCGACCGAGGCCCACTTGCCGCCCTCGTACTCCGCGAGTTGCTCGTTGGTCCGGTGGTACCCGTCCATCGCGAGTCCGGTCGACATGAAGAGTTCGCCCTGCTCCCCCGTCGCGGCCTCGGTGCCGTCGTCGTTCACGATGCGGAACTCGATGCCGCCGTACGGCTTGCCGCACGAACCCGGCTTACGCAGCTGATCTTCGGGCTTGAGGACCGTGATGATGCCCATCTCGGTCGACCCGTAGACCTCGAAGAGGAATCCGTCGCCGAGCTTGGCGATGACCTCTTGCTTGAGCGCGTACGGAACGGGCGCGGCGTTCGCGATGAGACAGCGCATCGACGAGCAGTCGGCGCGGGCCAAGACGTCGTCGGGCAACGAAACGATCCGCTTCAACTGCGTGGGTGCCGAGAACGTGTTGGTGACCTTGTGCAACTTCACGGCATCGATCCACGCCTCGGGATCGAACCTGCGCAACACGACAATCGGCGATCCAGCCGAGTGGTTGAGCGACACGAAGGCCAACGGACCCGAGTGATACATCGGGCCGGTCGTGATGTGAACCTCGTTCCCCATCTGGAAACCGAGTTCTCCGAGGAGCGCGAACACGATCGGAGCGTTGGTGGTGGTCCGCAGCGCTCCCTTCGGCTTGCCGGTGGTGCCCGAGGTGTAGAGCATCTGCGCGCCCACGGCCGACGCGTCGACCGCAACGGGCTCGTCGGTGGACTGTCCGCTCACGGTGTCGGCCCACGAGGTGAAGCCATCGGGCAGTGGCTTGTCTTCGACAGTCGCGCAGTATCCGACCAGCGCCTTCACCTTGGGGATCTCGGAACGCACCGACGCGATCAGCGGCGCGTAGTCGGCGTCGGCGACCACGAGCGTGGCGTCCGAGTTGTCGATGACGTAGGCCATCTCCTCCGCGGTGAAGCGATACGAGAGCGGCACGGCGACCAGTCCCGCCTTGCGGGCCGCGTGGACCACCGCGATCGTCTCGAGCGAGTTCGGACCACACCACACGATGCGATCACCGGCGACCGCGCCGAGCGCGAGCAACCCGTGCGCGAGTTGGTTGACAAGATCGTTGAGCTCCGCGTACGTCGTGGTCGAGAACTTCGCGCCGTGGCTGGCATCGACGATCACCGCCAGGCGGTCGGGCGCGCCGTCGGCGTGCAGCTTCAAGACATCGGGCATCGCGGCCATTGTTTCCCCCAACGAGTCGGCGGCGAACCCTATTGCGCCCCGCAACCGATCTGAGCTGATCCGGAGAGAACTGGAGCGGGAGGGAGTGATTCAAGAACCAAACAACGGATGGTCGACGAATGTTCTTGGCGCCGGTGCATACGGTCGAGGCCACCCGCGCGACAAGATAGAGCCATCACTTCGGAGGTCCTGTGATTTCGGTCGTCGTCCCGGCATACAACGAAGCGGCACTTCTCGGTTCCACCGTGCAGGCGCTGGTCGACGGCTTGCGCGCGGTCGGCGAACCGTTCGAGATCCACATCGTCGAGAACGGGAGCACGGACGGCACGCCGGCGGTCGCGGCCCGCATTGTCGAAGGCATGCCGGAGGTGGAGCTCCACACCATGCGGGTCGCGAACTACGGGGAAGCACTGCGGACCGGCCTGCTCGCGTCGCGCGGCGAGGTCGCGGTGATCTTCGACGTGGACTTCTGGGATCTGCAGTTCATGAAGGAAGCACTCGATGTACTCGACCAGCATCCCGACCCGGTGGGCCCCGCCATCGTGGTGGGGTCGAAGCGGGCGCCGGGTTCCAACGACGGGCGAGCATTGGTGCGCCGCCTCGCGACCGGCGTGTTCTCCACGCTCCTGCGGGTCGGGTTCGGTCTCACAGTTTCCGACACGCACGGGATGAAGGTGTTGAATCTCACCGCGCTACGCCCGGCGGTCGGCGCGTGCCGGAACGGTTCCGATCTGTTCGACACGGAGCTCATCCTGCGCGCCGAACGGTCCGGTTATCTCGTGGCCGAGGTGCCAGTGAGCGTGGTGGAGATGCGTCCGGCACGTACGTCGATCGCGCGGCGCGTGCCCCGCACGTTGCTCGGCCTCACCAAACTGCGGATGGCCCTGGGCCCGCGCGTGTGACTGAGCCGACGAGCAGGTGGAGCGGTCTGGTCGATCTCCAGATCAATGGGGTCGGCAACGTCGACTTCTCGACCGCTGACGATGCAGATTGGGAGCGGGCGGGAAGGCGGCTGATCGCAGCCGGGGTGACCGGATACCTCGCGACGATCTGTTCGATGCCGTTGGAGCGGTACGACGCCGCGCTGGCACGCGTCGCGGCGGCGCAGGCAGCAACGGTGAGCGAGGACCTTCCCCAGATTCTCGGCGTGCACCTGGAAGGCCCGTTCCTCGGTGGCGCGCCCGGCGCACATCCCGTCTCGATGCTCCGGGAGATGGACGCCGAGTGGCTGGGCGGGATGTGTGATCGTCATCCCGGGCTCGTGCGCCTCGTCACCGTTGCGCCCGAGGCTGATCCCGGAGGCGATGGGATACGGATGCTCGTCGACCGGGGGGTTGTCGTCGCACTCGGTCACACCACGTGCTCGTACGCCGACGCCATCGGAGCGGCCGCGGCGGGTGCAACGCTCACGACGCATCTCTTCAATGCCATGGGTCCGCTGCACCACCGCGAACCGGGGATTGTCGGCGCCGCACTCGACCCGCGGGTGGCGCTGCGCCCGACGTTGATTGCCGACTTCGTCCATGTGCATCCCGCGGTGGTCGCCGCGGTGTTCGCCGCGGCTGATCCGATTCTCGTGAGTGATGCAGTCGCGACCGACGTCGCGTATTTCGACTCGGCGGTGACCGCGGCCCAAGGCGCGGCGTACTTGGCGAATGGAACGTTGACCGGCGCGGTCGCGCTGCTCGACGACGCGATCCGCAACGTGGTGAGTGTCGGTGTGCCGTTCGTGGCCGCCCACGCCGCCGCCTCGGAACGTCCGAGCGCGGTGCTCGGACTCACCGAACCGACTGGTGAGATCGAGCTCGATGACGACCTCGTCGTACAGGAGGTCTGGCGACACGGCCGCTCGGTCTACCGTCGGAACCTGTGAGTTGCTACGCCTCGGCCATCTCGGAGCACCCGGTCGCGGCACAGGCCGTGGGCGAGTTGGCGGGCTCCATCATCGAACAGCTCGACGGACGTCGCGCGGATCTCGTGGTGACGTTCGTCTCGCCCCATTTCAGCGGCGCCACTGAGGACATCGGTGGCGTGCTGCGCGCGGTGCTCAAGCCCCACGCGCTGATCGGATCGACCAATGCCGCGGTCATCGGAGTCGGACGCGAGGTGGAGGGCACGCCCGCCATCGCGGTATGGGCCGCGGCCTTTTCGTCAACGACGGTGCGTACGGTCAGACTCGATACCGACCAGTACGACGACGGTTCGGCCCTCCTCGGCTGGCCGGCGGACGAGATCGAGGATGCGCACACACTCCTGCTGCTCGCCGACCCGTTCACCTTCCCGGTCGACGGTGTGCTGCACGCGTTCGCCACGTCGCATCCCGAGTTGCAGGTCATCGGCGGGATGGCGTCGGCCGCGAATGGTCCCGGCGCCAACCGACTCCTCGTCGACCACGACATCGCGGACCGCGGTGCCGTGGGGGTTGTGCTGGCCGGCGCGGATCGCGTGGAGGCGGTCGTCTCCCAAGGGTGTCGGCCGGTCGGTCGACCGTTCACCGTGACCGACGTCGACGGGAACTACGTGCGTGGTCTCGGCGGCCGCTCCGCGTTGGAACGGTTGCAGGAGATCGCGGCGGCGATGCCCGAGGAGGAGCGCGAGCAACTACAACGCGGCCTCCACGTGGGCCTGGTGGTGGATGAACACCTCGTCGACTTTGGCCGGGGCGATTTCCTCGCCCGCAA
>JANYLF010000284.1 GCA_025357995.1 Acidimicrobiia bacterium
CTCAGTAGAAACTTCTGGTTCTGCACGATCGACGATCCGTCGACGCTCGCGACGCGCGAGACCATCGGCGTGGATCGCATCATGTTCGAGACCGACTACCCCCACGGCGACGGCACCTGGCCCGACTCGCAGGACGTCTTCGACACCGTGTTCGGCGCGCTACCGACAGACGAGATCGCGAAGATCAGTCACGAGAACGCGGCCGCGCTGTTCCGCCATCCGTTGCCACCCGCCGGGAGCCCACACGCGATCGGACTCCGGAGTTAGCGCAGCTTCTCCCATACCGAGATGTGCTTCCGGCTCTCGCTGGTGAACGGTGTCCGGTCCCAGCCGGCCCATCGCTCACGCAGTGTCATACCCGCGAGCCGGGCCATCAGGTCGAGCTCGCCAGGCCAGACGTACCGGAACGGAATCGAGAACTCGTGCCATTCCCTGTCGACCTTGTAGAGGTGATGCGAGGCGGAGGCTTGCGTGGCGATGTCGTACTCGTCGAAACCAAGGTGCGTGGGCGTCACGGTGAACGCGCGCACCGTCTCGCCGGGGGGTAGACGCTGCAGATCGGGCACAGAAACCTCGATCACGAAGCAACCCCCCGGCTCGAGGTGCGCGGCGACGTTCCGGAAGCAGTCGACCTGCTCATCTTGCGTCGTGAGGTTGTTGATCGTGTTGAACACCAGGTACGCGAGGGAGAACGTGCCCTCGACGCGCGTCGCGGCGAAGTCGCCCATGGTCACCGCAACCGCGTCGCCGCCCGGCTTCCTTCGCAGTTGGTCGACCATCGCCAGCGAGAACTCGATGCCGGTGACGCGAAGACCGCGAGCCGTCAGCGGAAGGGCCACCCGGCCCGTACCGATCCCCAGCTCGAGCGCCGGGCCGTCGCCCGCGAGCTGCGCCAAGAAGTCGACGGCGGGATCGAGGTTCTCGGGCAGATACATCTCGGCCACGGTCGCGTCGTAGTACTCCGCGGTCCAGCCGTCGAAGTGGTTGTCGGTCACGCCGTGGACCCTAGAACCGCGCAGTGTGTGTCTCGACGCCTTTATCGCGCGCCGCGGGCCACCTTGAGCGCGCCCCAGAGCATCGGAAGTTGCAGTGGCACGCGCGCCCAGTTGAGCGCAGCCGAGTTCATCGGGGGTTTCGCATCGGGGATTCCGCCGTCCAGCGCGACCTGCCAATTGGCGGGCCACACCGCGAGGATCGTGGCGAATGACGCCACGCCGCCCGCGCGTCGTGTCTTCGGTCGTGCCATGAGGACCGCGCACGTGAGTTCGGCGACACCACTCGCGTACGTCCACGCGCGCGCCGGTCCGGGCATCCACCGCGGCACGATCGGGTCGTAGAAACCTGGGTTGGTGAAGTGCGTGACGCCCGCACCGCCCATCAATCCGAGCATGCCCCAAGGCGTAGTCCGCAGCGCTCCGCGCCCGGCCGTATTCGTGGTCTGATTCACGCGGCGTCGAAGCGGACTGGGAGGGTGGTCGGCGAGCGGAAGCGCTCGCCGTGGATGTGCACGTCGTCGGCGTCCCAGCGATCGGGATCCGGACGCAGGTTGGGACAACGGTCGAACAACCGGTTTACTGCGGTCGCCATCTCCATGCGCGCGAGGTGCATGCCCAAGCACATGTGCACACCGTGCCCGAACGCGATGTGGGGCAGGGGCTCGCGGAAGATGTCGAAGTCGTCCGGACGATCCCAGCGCGTCTCGTCGTGATTCGCGGATCCGATGTTGACGGTCACGAACCCACCCTTCGGAATCGTGACGCCGGCGATTTCGGTATCGGCCGCGCACTCGCGCGACGTGATGAGGAGCGGGCCTTCCCATCGGATGGACTCTTCGATGGCCTGAGGCATGAGCTCGCGGTTGGCGCGCAACGCGTCGAACTGGTCAGGGTTACTGAGCAACCCGTGGAGGAAGCTCCCCGTGGCGCGGTAGGTCGTCTCCGCTCCGGCCGGTAGCAGCAGTCGTAAGAACGAGAAGATCTCCTCGTCGCCGAGTCGCTCGCCGTCGAGCTCGGCCACGGTGAGCTCACTGATGATGTCCGTCCCAGGACGGGCGCGACGCTCGTCCATGATGCCGGCGAAGTAGTCGCGCAACTCCTCGCTCGCGAGGATGCCTTCTTCCGGTCGGACCGCCACGTTGATGACGGCGAGCGCGCGTGGATGGAAGAACGAGTGGTCCTCGCGCGGCAACCCGAGAATCGCGGCGATGACCTGCGCGGGATAGTGATACGTGAACTCGCTCACCAGGTCGGCTTCGCCGCGCGTCGCGAATCCGTCGATCATGTCGTCGACGACCGGCACGACCAGATCTTCGTCCCAGTGCGCAAGCGTGCGCTGGCGGAAGGCCTGCGCGACCAGTGCACGCAGGCGGCGGTGTTCGGGCTCGTCCATTCCCACGAGCGGGTACGGACCCATGACGACGCTCATGAACTCACGGATCGACCCCGAAGGGAACGCGACATTGTCGCGCATCACTTGGGAGACCAACTCGTACGAATACACCTCGTAACCGCCGACGGCCATCAGCTCGACTGGTGCCTCCGTGCGCTTGGCCCAGAACGCCGGATATGGGTCACGGACATCGCCCGCGACCCCGGTGAACTGCGACATCGGATCAAACGGGGCATCCACGGAAGCTGACATGGGTGTCAGCCTAGAGCCAATACATTCAGGCGGAGAGCACCAGGAAGCGTTGGTATCGCTGCTCCAGCGCCTCGGCCCACGAGGCGTCGGGCTCGACGGTTCTCCCCGCGCGAGCCCAGCGGCGGGCGTCGGTCATCACGCCATCCTCGAGACCGGCCGCAAGACGCGCGAGGAAGGCCGAACCGAGCGCGGCTCCGTCCGGAACCGCGGTGCATTGCACGGGCAAGCCGGTGCAATCGGCGACGGCCTGAACCCACTCCTCGACGCGCGTGCCGCCGCCGGTCGCGATGATCCGCCGCGGGGTCACGCCGTGCGCGGTGGCGACGGCGTCGATCATGCGCCGGGTGACAAATCCAGAGGCTTCGAACGTGGCCCGACGAATCGCGGCATCGTCGTGCGTGAGGTCCAGGTCGGCGAGCATGCCGCGCCGGTGCGGATCGTGCAGCGGCACGCGTTCGCCGCGCGGGTACGGCGCCCAAACCGGTATGCGGTCCCGATTCGGCGCGGCGTTGGGCGCGGTCGCACCCATCGTGCGCGTGGCCCAGTTGATGAACAGCCCACCCGCGTTGCTCGGCCCTCCGGCGAGGAACAGATCGGGTTCGGTGAAGGGCATCACCCAGTAGTCATCGATTGCGTCGTGACGCGGCGTCACCGTGTTCACGATCAGTGTGGTGCCCATGAGAATGAGCACGTCGCCCACGGCGTTCGCTCCCGCCACGATCTGGTCGGTGAGCACGTCGATACATCCGGGGGCGAGCACCGGCCCGTCGGGCCCGCCGATGTGTCCACACGCCCAACCGGTCGGCACGATCCGCGGCAGTTGATCGACAGTGATGCCCACGCCCTCGGCGACGCCTGGATCCCACTTCGTCCAGTCGAACAACGGGTAGGTCACGCTGGCGGTCGTGGTGTCCAGGACCGCCTCGCCCGCCAGGGCGTGATTGGCCATCGTGGTCGCGGGCCAATACGCGGCCGCAGCGGGCGCGGCAGCTTTCGCCCACCGGAGGAAGCTCACGAACTCGCCGGTCTCCGCCGGATTCCCGCTGCTCGCTTCTCCCTCGCCTCGCGCGTCGCCGTACAGCAAGCCGGGCGTGAGCGGCGTCCCCTCGGCGTCGACGGCCGCGAGCGACGGCACCATCGCGCACACGCTCACCCCGGCGGGCGCTTCTTTCAGATCCAGGGCGGCGAGCGCAGCACGAGGACCGTCGCGCCACGCTTGCGCAGGGTCGTGCTCGAACCGATTCGCGGCGGGAATCCGAATGTCGTGAGGGATCCGTGATTGCGCGACCACCGTGCCGTCTTCGTCGGCGGCGATCGCCTTGACCGACGATGTCCCGATATCGATCCCGACGGTGAGTGGTGACGTCATCACGTCCGCGCTTGCTCGCGCGGTTTGGCAGGGGCGAGAGCCGCGAGGACTTCGTCGTGGAGGATGGCGTTGCTCGAGACCGCGCTGCCGCCACCGGCGGTGCGATCGCCCTCGAGGTTCGTGAACCGTCCTCCGGCTTCTTCGACGATCACGAGGAGCGGCGCGAGATCCCAGAGGTTCACGATCGGCTCGGCCGCGATGTCGGCCGCGCCTTCAGCGACCAGCATGTGTTGCAAGAAATCGCCGACGCCACGACTGCGCCACACCGAGTGCAACAGATCGATCATCGGCTGCGCGGTCGTCCGATACTTCGTCCACGACGGGAGGTCGGAGTAACACAGCAGGGCATCGGCCAGATCCGAAACACCCGACACGTGGATGGCGCGTCCGTTCGCGAAGGCACCCTCCCCGCGGGCCGCATACCAACGCATGTGGAGCGCGGGCGCCGACACCACGCCTACCGTGAGCTCACCGTGTTCTTCAAGCGCGATCAACGTTGCCCAGATCGGAACGCCGCGCACGTAACTCGCGGTGCCGTCGATCGGATCGATGATCCAACGGCGTTGACTACTGCCCCCGTCGTTGCCAGCATCGGTGTCCCCGAACTCTTCGCCGAGCACCGCGTCACCGGGGCGCGCGGCCTGAATACCGTCGCGGATCAACACCTCGGCGGCGTGGTCGGCTTCGGTCACATGGGTCGTATCGGGCTTGCGCTCGATGCGCAGATCGTGGGCACGAAAGCGACCCATCGTGAGCGCGTCGGCGGCGTCGACGAGCTCGAGGGCGAGGGTCAGATCCGGGTTGATGCCCGCACGATATCGAAACTGCCTCGGACCATTGACGAGGTCGACGGTTCGAGCTGAGCCATGCTGGGTGCATGGTTCGTCCTCACCTCCTTGCCGCGACAGGTCTGTCCGTCGTGATCGTGGCGACGGTCACGCTCGCGGCGTGCAGCTCGGATTCGTCGAAGCCCACCGCGAAGGCCAAATCCCATACCTCCACCACCACCCGTCCGCGTCACGGATCGAGTACCACCAACTCGGCGCCCAGTGCCACCTCGACGCCCGCGAACTCGACGTCGACGGCACCCGCGACCTCGGCGACCACCGCGCCGCCGACCGCTGCAGGAACTTGCGGCGCCCGGGCCGGTGCTATCTACGCGGCGATTCAGGGCGGGGATCTCGGACCGGTGCCGCTGGCGAAGTACACGATCTCGGACTGTCGGA
>JANYLF010000302.1 GCA_025357995.1 Acidimicrobiia bacterium
GGATCCGCAGCCAATTTTGCGCGATGACGCGGAAGTGGGAGGCCAGATCCATGAGCCGCACATGATAGGGGCGGGGTCGGCGCGGAATGGTGACAGTCGCCGTGGCGAGCCACTTCCTCTTTCAGCTGACCGAGGGCAAACTATGGCTTGTTGAACACCATGTCGAAGGTGCAGGGCAGGAGACGCTGAAGCGGGGGCAGGCGCTGAAGTCCGAGGTAGTAGACCGTCTCCACGCCGCCGCGGTAGGTGGTGGTGGGCGCGTAGTGAAGTTCCGGTATCAAGCCGGCCTCCTGACCGAGTTCCATCAGATGGCGGTAGCGCAGGACATCTTCGGGGACGACCGGACGTTTGGCCATCACCCGTCTGAGTGCGGCGCGGTAGATCCAATCGCGACAGCCAGGTTCGTGGAGATACAGCGCCCGTCCGCCGGGGCGCAGTATCCGTGCGATCTCCTCGAGTGTCCGGCGATGCGCGCCGAAGTGGTGTGCGGCAGCGAAGGTGAAGACCAGGTCCACCGAATCATCGTCAAACGGCGTGGTGTAGCTCCGGCACGCCTCAGTGCGATCAAGCTTGGTGTCGAAGACGCGTTCCCATTGCGTCACCGACGCGATTGCATCGGGAGCGATATCGGTTCCGATGACGGTCGCACGCTCGCCGACCTGGGCCTTGACCATGCACGATGCCCAGCACTGGCCGCCACCTAACTCGATGATCGTCGAGGCGTTGTTGAAGGAGTCCGAAAACTGAATGAGCTTCTCGAGAAAGATCCGGCCTTCACTCATCTTGTGGGTGAGCAAATCGACGGAGAACGTGCCGGGACGCTCTTCTTCGGATTCGGACCAGAACGCAATCTCCTGTCGTTCGCGTTCTTCGGCGGTGAAGTCACTCATGGCTAGTGGAACCGTTCCCTTCGTTGGTACTGGTACCGAATCTCGATCGCGGTGGAGTCAGGCACCCGGCGAGGCCCTAATCGGCGCTCCGCGCGCGCGCGGCCTCACCCACGTCGGGGGCCCCTCGCGCCACCTCGGGGGCGATTGTCGCGACGACGCCGATCATCATCCAGAACAGTTGGTCCATCGGGGTGAGCTCGAAGTAGGTCGCGACGAGGGCCGCGGTCATGATCGCGAGTAGCTGGGCCGCGGCGCCATTGACGAAGTCGCGGTCGATGCCGCTGCTTCTTCGCTCGACCGCACGGGTGAACAAGAACATCGATACGAGCATGATGACCATGATCCAGAGCCCGAAGACCCCGAGTTCGAACAGCACCTTCAACCACGAGTTGTCCGGAACGTAGGTGGCGTTCGGGTCCTGGAAGTTGAGCTTGGCGGCCTTCTCGGCCGCGGCGCCCGTCGTGCCGATGCCGGTTCCCAATGGGTGCTCGGCGAACAGCTCGAAGCGTTGGTCCCACGAGACCGTGCGCGCCTGGAAGCTGGAGGAGCTGAAGACCGCGGTGCTCAACGTCGCGCCGGTCGGGACGAAGAGCGCGGCCAACAAGACGATGGGGATTCCATAGATGAGCAGCTTGTAGCGATGGAACGCGAGGTAGAGCAGTCCGACGGCCAACCCCAACATCGCGCCGCGTACGAACGTGAAGAAGAGCGCGACGGCGATGAGCGGAAGTGTGAGGAAGAAGATCTTGCTGCGGAGTCGCTTCGGTTCTGCCAGTGCCATCGGGAGTCCGATGAGGACCGACAGCATCAAATAGAGCCCGAACGGGAAGGGCAGGTTGAAGGTCGAGAACGAGCGGACGATGGAGCCGGCAGTGAAGCGGATCGTGTCGTTGTACGCGTAGCCGATTGAGTTGAGGTATTGGTGTCCGACCACTTGTTGCCAGAGCCCGACAAGTGAGGTGACGATCGACATCGCGAGGAAGACGCTGACGAGGTGATCCCGATCGCGGCGATCGAGCGGGCAACGCCAGACCGCGATGGTGAGGAACGCGCTGAAGTACGCGAGGCGAAGTCCGACGAGGGCCGTGTTGCGATCTGATGACGTCGCGGAGAGGAGCCCGAGGAGCAGGAGCGCCGCGAACGCGAGCGTCCAACTCGGAAGCCGACGCCGCATCTGGGCCCGGGCCTCGGTTGGGCAGACGAACGTGAGCACGAGGAGCGCGAGGATGAACACCTGCTTCCAAGGGTGGATCGCCGCGGGTCCGAACTGCGCCAGGATGCCGTCGAACGGGAGGAGCGCGGAGAACAGGACGACGCCGCGCTGGGGTCGTTTCAGCACGGCGATCCCGACGGGGATGATGACCGCGAGGATCAGGACGTAGAGCCCCCAGCCCATGACCACGCCGACCGACACGGCGACAACTCCGATCCCGAACGTCCACGGCGCGCGAATCGGGTTCCTGCGCAACTCCTCGATCAACGCGGCCATGCCCGACCGACACTACTGGCGCCGACCCGGCACTCCGCGGCGCATCGGATCAGGTGCGAGTCCGGGGGGACGGCGCGCCACGCGCGAGCTCGCGTGCCAGAGCCATCAGGCGATCGGTGTGTTCGTCCCAAGTGATGGCGCCGGCAGGAATCACCGGCACGCGGAACTCGCGATCCGTACGCGCGGCAACGTCGGTGATCGCGGCGCGCCACCCCGTCTCGTCCTGCGGGTCGACGTAGTGCACGCCGGGGTCGTCGCCTCCGACTTCACGCAATGCGGCATCGGTGCTCGCGACCACTGGCGCGTGGAACGACATGGCTTCGAGCAGGGGGAGGCCGAACCCTTCCTCGAATGTGGGGAACAACACGACGCGCGTGTGCTCGTAGCACCACCGCAACTCGGGGTCGTCGGCCCCGCGGATCCATGTGACCGATCCGGCGCGTTCGAGTTCGAGCAGCTCTCGGCGCACGGACCCGTCGGTGCCCGAATCGGGGCCGACAACCACGAGTGCGAGGTCGGCGGGAGGTGTCTCGCTCCAGATCCGGGTCAGCAATCGGAGGTTCTTACGCGGCGAGAGATCGCCGACGACGAGCGCGAACGCTCGGTCCTCGACGGCCGCGGGTTGCCGAGGCGCGGCCTCGATCAGTCGTTGGCTCATGCCGTTCGGGATCACGGTGCATTTCGCAGCCCAACCGTCGTCGAGCGTCTCGAGTCGGGCGTGCGTCGCAGCACTGACCGCGGCGAGCGCCGACGCGTCGGACAAGGAACGTCGGTACTGCGCGGGTAGGAGGACTCGCTTCGCGAGTGCGTTCTCGTGCGCGCGGGTGAGCGTGAGCAGATCGTGGACCACGAGCACCGTGGGGCGGCGGGTGCGCGGGATCAAGTGCTTACACCCGATGATGACCTCGGCTCCCGCCCGTTCGAATGCCGCCCCGGCCCGGTATCGATCCCATAACGCGAGTGAGAGTTGGTCGGCACGCGGTGACGTGACAAGCGTTTCGAGCGTGTCGCCGACGAGCGCTCGCACCGTCGGCGCGCCGGGCGTCGGTGTGAGGATCGTGAGTGAGACATCGGCGCGCCGGCCGAGCGCGCCGAGCACCTCGCGCACGTAGCGACCGATGCCGCCCGGAAGGTCGACGGTGTCGGCAAGGATGCCGACGCGGAGTGGGTCACGCTCGTGGATCGGTGGTCTCCGGTCGCTGCGGGGGCCAGTAGCCTACGGCCTCCTGATGCGCGTGCTCATGGTCTCGAGTCTGTGGCCCCCCGAGGTGCTGGGTGGTGCCGAGCAGTACGCCGCGGCGCTCGCGGAACGGCTCCAACTTGCGGGTCACGTGGTCGGCGTCGTGACGCTCGGAGTCGAGGCGGACGGTGTAGTGGCCACGGTCCCGTCGTGGCCGTATCCGATACAGGACTATGCCGCACAGTCCGCAGTCCGGCGGGCGGGGTTCCATGCCGCGGATCTTGCTCGCCCCGATACCGGACGGATTCTCGACCGTACGTTCGCCGAGTTTGCGCCGGATGTCGTACACAGCCATGTCGTGCAGGGAATGGGCGCGACCGCGTTGACGCGTACTCGCCGGCGTGGCATTGGGCACGTGCATACGCTCCACGACTATTGGCTGTTGTGTCAGCGCAACTCACTCGTGCAACGCGACGGGTCCGCTTGCACCACGAGGTGCAGCTCGTGTCGTGTCATGAGCGACATTCGGAATCGTCAGATCTCCGCCCGCCCTCCGGAGGTGGTGATCGGCGTCTCCGAGGCGATCGCCCGACTTCATCTCGCGGAGCTTCCGTGGATGCGCGGTCGAACGCGCGTCATCTACAACCCGGTCGAGCGCCCGCGGCCACGCGTGCCCCGCCGCGAAGATCGCGCGGTCACGTTCGGCTATATCGGACGATTGGGAATCGACAAGGGCGTGCACACAATGGTGCGGGCGTTCGAACGCGCGCGGGTCGGCGACGCGCGGCTCGTCGTGGCCGGCGAGGGACCGGAAGCGCCAACAGTGCAGGCCGTCGACGGCGTCGACGCGCGCGGATGGGTGAGCGGTGCCGAAAAGGACGCGTGGTTCGACGAGGTCGATTGTCTGATAGTCCCGTCGCAATGGTCTGACCCTGCGCCGCTCGTGGTGAACGAAGCGCGCAGCCGCGGTCTGGCCGTTATCGGCAGCACCGCGGGCGGGATCCCGGAGCTGATCGCGCCGGAGTGCGTAGCGCTGCTCGTTCCCCCGGCCGACGTCGACGCGCTCGCGGCTGCCATGGAGCGCTTCGTTGCCGCGCCCAGTGAGTTCACACCTGTCGCGGAATCGCAACCCCTGGACTGGAACGGCCACCTCGAGGCGATCGAGGTCGCGTATCGGGCCGCGAGCGCCAGCGCGTCCGCCACGGAGCGTGGCGATCGAACACCCCTCGCGGGAGTACCCTTTCCTGATGCGCGTGGGAGTTCCTCTTCGGCAGGTCGCGACTGAAATAGCCGCGGACGGCGAGGCATCTGCGGTTCGGAGTCGGTTCGATTCACCGGTGCTGATCCTCGCGGTGGGCGGGGTACTCGCACTGGGTGTGGTGCTGCGGTTCGTGTGTCGGTCGGATCTGTGGGCCGACGAGGTTCTCTCGGTCAACATCGCGAAGCTCCCGATCAGCCACATTCCGGCCGCGTTGCGCCACGACGGTGCGCCACCGCTCTACTACCTCCTCCTCCACGTGTGGATGCGGGTGTTCGGGACCGGTAACACGGCGGTCCGTGCGCTTTCCGGCGCGGCTGGCGTGGTCGCGTTGGTGCCGATGTGGTTCGTTGGCCAGCGGATCGACGAGCGCCGAATCCGACGGGGTGACGCGCCTGAGGGTTCGCGGGTGGTGGCCTGGTCGGCGCTCCTCCTGCTCGCACTGTCGCCGTTCGCGATTCGATACGCGACCGAAGCGCGCATGTACTCGCTCATCATCCTGTTGGTGGTCGTCGGGTATCTCGCGGTCGCTCGAGCGCTCGAGCGTCCGACGATCGCCAGGCTCGCGCCGGTGACGGTGGTCACGGGGCTTTTGCTGTATTCGCACTACTGGTCCTTCTCGCTCGTGGCCGTCACGGGATTGACGACGCTCGCGTTCGCTGTGCGGGTACCGGATCGTCGGCGCGCCGCAGTGTCGGTCTTGGGTGCACTCGGAGTCGGTGTGCTCACGTTTGCTCCGTGGTTCTCGTCCTTCCGTTTCCAGCTCGCGCATACCGGCACTCCGTGGGGCGCACCCGCGGCACCGTTCAACAGCTGGGCCGCCACGTTCAAGGCGTTCGGCGGCAATGTGCATCCCGCGGGCTGGTCGCTCGTGGGGCTCGTGCTGCTCGGTTTGTTCGCGAAGGCGGTCGACGTGCGCCACGTCGAGTTCGACCTCGGGGACCCCCGAGAGCGCAACGCCAAGGTCCCGGTCGGAAAGCCCGTCGAGACGCCAGCGGTTCTGCGCCACCTGCCGAAGAAGCC
>JANYLF010000314.1 GCA_025357995.1 Acidimicrobiia bacterium
GTCGTTCGCGATCGTGCGCAAGATCCCCAACAGGTTCTCGACGATGATCGGAGCGAGTCCGAGGCTCATCTCGTCGACCCTCAACAGCTTCGGAGTCGACGTGAGCGCGCGCGCCATCGCGAGCATCTGCTGTTGGCCACCGGAGAGCAGACCGGCGCGGCGATCCTGGATCTCGGCGAGCGCGGGGAAGTATTCGAGCGCCTTTGCGACGTCGACGGTGCCGCGAGCGGCACCGAGCGTGAGGTTCTCGCGCACGGTCAGCTGGAAGAAGAGTGATCGATCCTCGAGAACGTGCGCGAGTCCGTCGCGCGCAATGAGGTGTGGTCGGCGACCACTCACCGAGCGGCCGAACACCTTGACGTCGCCTTTGATGATGGGGTTCAGCGCGGAGACGGTGATGAGCGTGGTCGTCTTCCCGGCGCCGTTCGGCCCCAGCAGCGCGACGATCTCGCCGGGGTCCACGTGCAGGTTGAGCCCCCGGACGACCGCGGCACCGTTGTACCCCGTGAAGAGATCGGTGATCTCGAGGAGGGGCGCGGTCATCGGCCGGGGGTTTCTGTAGATCCGAGGTACGCCGCGATGACCATCGGGTCGCGTTTGACCTCGGCGGGGGTACCTTGCGCGATCGTCGCGCCGAACTCGATCACGTAGATGGAGTCGCACACCTCGAGCACGAGGCCCATGTCGTGATCGACGAGGAAGATGGTGATACCCGCGTCGACGATGCGCCGCATGCGCCGACCGAGCTCTTGAGATTCGGTGGTGTCGAGGCCGGCGGCGGGCTCGTCCATGCACAAGAGCTTCGGCCGCGCGGCCAGCGCGCGCGCCGCGCTCACGAGCTTGCGCTGGCCTTGGCTGATTTCGGTCGGCATGAGGCGCGCGAGGTCGCGAATGCCGAGCACGTCGAGCGCGAAGTCGACGTCGGTGTGGGAGCGACGACGTTGCGGGATGATGAGGTCGGCGAGGAATCCCGTCGTGGATTGCTGCTCGGCGGCCACTCGGAGGTTCTCGGTGACGTTGAGGTCCTCGAACAGCTCGAGTGACTGCCACGTGCGGCCAAGGCCGCGCTGGCTCCGACGGTGCGCCGGAAGGTGTGAGATCTCGCGTCCTTGGAAGTTGATGCTGCCGGTCGTCGGGACGAATCCGGTGATGCCATCGATGAACGTGGTCTTGCCGGCACCGTTCGGCCCGATCAGCCCGACGATCTTCCCCTCGTCCACCGCGAAGTCGACATTGTCGACGGCCTGGACCCCGCCGAACGTCACGCACATATCGGTGGTGCGCAGCAGCTCCATCACGCGACCTCTTGGTGCGCCTCTGCACCCCTGCGGCTCGCGAAACGAGTCTCGATGCGACGGCCGATCCCGCTCATCCG
The DNA here is from genome assembly GCA_025357995.1 of Acidimicrobiia bacterium. Classification (GTDB taxonomy): domain Bacteria; phylum Actinomycetota; class Acidimicrobiia; order IMCC26256; family JAENVU01; genus JAENVU01. The sequence continues at coordinate 1,376 of JANYLF010000314.1, forward strand.
ACCGGCGATGCCCTCAGGGTTCTGGATCGCCGCGAGGATGAGGCCGAGGCCGCCGAGCACCAGCGTGAGCCCGGTCGGGACGCCGAATCGGTCTTCGAGAAATGTGAAGAGCAGCCCACCGGGCACGAGCAGACCGCCTGCCACGGCGCCGCTCACACTCGAGATTCCACCGAGGTACGCGAACGCGAAGAAGATGAGCGACGCCGGGTAGTTGAACGGGCCGGCGGTCACGGCGCCCGATTGGTACGCCAGTACGGCGCCGCCCATGCCGGCGATGAAGGCGGAGATCGCAAACGCGAGCATCTTCGTCGCGGCGACGTTGACCCCCGCGGCCGCGGCCGCCCGCTCGTTCGATCGCATCGCGAGCATTTGGCGCCCGGTCGTGGATCGGCGCAGGTTCGCGACGAGATAGGACAACACTACGACCACGACGAGACCGAACATCGCGGTCATCGGATTGGGCTGGAGGCCGTCGCCGGCGGTGAGACCGAGGAAGTGGTAGCGCCCGGCGTTGTTCGGGTTGATCCAACTCGGCACCGTCACCAGCGCGCCGTGATAGCCGCCGGTCACGCTCGTGTTCTGGAAGACCACGTTGTAGATGGCGACCGCGAACGCGAACGTGACAATCGCGAGGTTGACGCCGCGCACCCGGAGGGCCGGTAGCGCCACCAGCAAGCCGACGATCAACGCGACGATCGCGCCGACGAAGATCGGCCACGGGAACGGCCACCCCTGTTCCGCAGAGAGCTTCGACACCACGAACGCCGAGATGCCCGCAAATGACATTTGCGCGAGAGAGATCTGGCCGACAAAGCCGGTGATCACCACCACCGACAGGCAGATGATGATCCCGATCAGCGTGTTGGCGAGCGCACCGCGGTAGTCGGGTCCGAACAGGAACAATCCGCACGCGGCGGCCGCGAGTGCGAGCGCCGGACCGCCGACCCTCATTGCCCACGCCGGTGGATTCGGCGAGAAGGGCAATCGGCCCAAGGTGATGGCCCCGCGCGTGGGGAGGCTCCGGCCCGCGAAGAAGAGCACGACCACGATGACGATGAGCGGGAGCACGTACTCGAAGCCGGGCCAATACGTGCCGTTCGTCGACGGGAACCAACCCTTGTTCGCGCTGAGGTAGAGCACGAGCGGTACCTGCATGCCGAGGAGGAACGCGGCGATCGTCGTGCGCCCGAAGGACGAGAAGCTCCCCACCAGCGCGGCGGTGAGCGCGGGAACGATCAGCGCCGCGAGCGACACGGGATCCATGGTGGAGTTGATGGACGCGACCAAGACGCCGAGCAACCCGGTGATGACCGTCGAGAGGACCCAGTTCGAACCGGCCAGGAAGTCCGGCGAGAACCCGAGCACGACCGCGCCCTTCTCGTTCTCTGCGGCGGCGCGGGTCGCGAGTCCGAAACGCGTGTACTGGAACAACAGCCAGAGTCCGACCGTGAACGCGATGACGAGGAGGGTGACGAAGAGCTGATCCTGACCCATCTTGATGAGCCCCAGGTCGACCTGCGTCTTGTGCACGAAGGGCAGCGGTCGCACCGTCTGCACCGTGGTGTTGAACCGCAGGATGATGACGGCCTGGAGGTACACGAACACCCCGACCGACGCCACGACCTTGGCGAGCGGAGGCGCGTAGCGCAACGGTCGGAAGACCGCGAAATGCAGGAGGAGTCCGAGCAAGACGCAGAACACCAACGAGATCGCCAGCGCGGGCCAGAAGCCCATGCTCGACCCGAACGAGATCTGGACCGGGATGTCGACCAGATGCAGCGTGTCGTGAGCCTGGAACAGATGGACGACCCATTCGACGAGCTTGAGCGGGTTCGGGATCGGTGGCAGGAAGAGCGCGCCGTTGCTCCGAAGAATCGTGTACACGTACGCCACGTACATCGCGATGGCGCCGTTCGCGAAGTTGACGACACCCGACCCTCGGTACGTCAGCACGACTCCGAGCGCGATCGCCGCGATCAGCGCACCCTCGGCAACGCCACTGCCGGTGAAGAAGTTCTCCCGGTACTCGCGGTTGAGCGCCAGCACACCAAGCACCACGACGCCGGCCGCGAGGCCGATCGTCATGCGTGCTCGACGGTTCATGGGCATGATCGACCGTTCAAGGTCAGTCTTCGATCAGGTTCCGGTCGACGTGTCGATCGGCTTGCCGTTGTGACCGTTGTTGATGCTGACCCACTTTCCACCCTTGTACTGATCGATCCCGATCTGGGATCCGCAGACGGAGATATACGGCGCCACGCCGCACTTGAGCGGACCCACTTGCAACATCATCGGGCCGGTGAAGCCACGGATCTTGGCGTCGAGCCCCGAGACCGTGAGCTTGTCGGCGCCGATTTCGTTGATGAACTTCACCGCGGTCAGCACGTTGGCGAACATCGGTCCGGAAAAGCCGCTGTACTCGAGCGTCGTTGCGCCCGGTGCCGGTTTGCCGTACTGGTGGACCTTGGCCAGGTAGGTGTTCATGCCGGAATCTTGCATTCCCGACGTCGTCGACGGCATGAAATAGTTGTACCCGTAGTCACCGAAGTACCAGCCGTCCGGATACGTACCCGAGTCGCCGGCTTGCTTGAGGTGGTCGGTCATCGGCGTGCCGAAGCACAAGCCCGTGGTGACGACGATGGGTTTGATGCCGGTCGTCTTGATCGCGTCGTACATGCTGATACAGGTCTGGAGCGTGAGGATCGAGACGAAGACGTCGGCCTTCCCGGCGCCCGCGGCCTGCATGGCCGACTGCACTTGGGCGCCATTGGCCTGATCGGGCACGAAGACGGTCTTCACGTCGGTGTTCGCCTTCGCGAAGATCGGCGCCATGATGACCGCGGCGCCTGCGTGACCGGACGCGTTGTCGTTGGCCAATAGTGCAACCGTCTTCGGGTGGAACTGACCGACCGCAAACTTCGCCATCCCCGTGAGCACGCCGGGCGCCCCGGCGACGAACGCCTCACCGGCGGGCGTCGTGAAGTCGGCCGGGGTGACCCCATTGCCGATGATCACCGCGCGCTTGCCATTCATTGCGTTGTAGAGCTCCGTATTGCCGTCGAGCAGGGTGCCGGTCAGCACCAACTTGATCGACGGGCTGTTCGCCATCTGCGCGCCGCATTTCGCGCCGTCGGACGCGGTCGCTACTTGGCACGAGACGATGTGGATCGGGTGACCGTCGGCGCCGTTCAGCTCGGCGTTCGCGTACGCGACCGCCGCGTCGACGCCGATCGTGGCCTCGGGGAAGAAGGTGTCCTGGTTGACGTAGCCGATATCGATCGGGGTTCCGGTCGCCTTCTGGGGCTTCCCGCCGGTGTAGGCGATCGCCCACTGGTTGAGCGACGGGTCGTTCGACTTCGCGGCGGTCGTCGTGCTCGCGCCCGCCCCATTGGTCTTCGACGACGTGCTCGACGTCGAGCTCTTGCACGCGCTCGTCACCAGTGCAACCGCGATCAACGCGACCGCCAACCGTGTGCTGATGGTTCTCATGGATCCACTCCCCTTGTGCCTTGCCGCGACGGCAAGGAAACCCCGGACCTCCATACTGCCCGCTAGCCAACTCCACCGCCCGTGCTACTGCCCAGAGCCGAAAGGCCTGCCCGCGGGACCGGTCGAAAGTGTTGCGAGGTCGTCCCAAAGTGGCAAGATCGGCGCCATGTACACATCGATTGTGGTGGGCACCGACGGGTCCGAGACGGCGGGTGTCGCGGTTCGACACGCTCTGGAGCTGGCGAAGCTGGGCGGGGCCACGTTGCACGTGGTTCACGCCTACCTGCCGGTCAACTCACTCGGTGCCGCGTTGAGTTCGATCGATGTCGACGCGGTCGCGGCCGAACTGGCCGATCAGGCTGCCTCGATCTGCGGTGCGGTCGCGGCCGAAGCCGCTCACGACGGAGTGGCGTGCGAGATCCATGCCGTGTCCGACGATCCGAGCGACGCGCTCGTCGCGGTCGCGGAGCAGGTGCATGCGGACCTCATCGTGGTCGGCAACCGGGGGATGACCGGCGTGAAGCGGTTTGTGCTCGGCAGCGTGCCGAACAAGATTTCCCATCACGCGCCGTGCAGTGTCTTGATCGTGGACACGCGCCAAGCAGAGTGAAGGGTCGGCGTCAGCTGGTGCGTTGCGCGTAGCTGAGGCCGTACACGAGGCGGCGCAACGCGAGGATCTCGTCGCCCTCCGGTATCTCGACTCCGGCCACCACGTTGGTGGGATCGAAGATCACGGGTTCGGCATCCGGCGCGATTGCGGTGATGTCCAGCCGGCCCGCGACGAGCGTCGGCCGTTCGGGCCAGATCGCGGTCGGGTCGTCCGTCGGGTCGTCGGGTTCACCGAGCGCTACGACGAGATCGAAGCTCGCGGCACCGCGCGCCAAACGTGACGTCAGCTCGGTGAGGAGATGGTCCGGCGTCACGGTCTCCGAATCGTTGGCCGCGTTCACGCCGTCGACGGGAACGAATGTGTAGCGGATCGGTTGACGACGGCCCTTGTCGTCGACGAGCAGGAATGTGTGCAGGCTGTTGTACGCGACGGTCGCGTAGCTCGCGGGCACCGTCGCGGTCAGTGCCGCGTGAATCGCGGGGAGCGCCTCGGGGTGGGCCTCGAGGAACGCACCCATGCGCGCGGGGTCGGGTGCGCCGGTCTCCGGATCCGGCGCGCGCGCCATGATGAGCTCCACGAACGCATCGCCGTCGCGCACGAGGAACGCGGGCGAACTCACCGAGACGAGATCGTGACTGCCATCCGGCGCGCGGAGCTTGACCGCGAGCCCGCGTCCGCTCGGGATCGCGTCCGACACGTTCGGATCCCCTCCGGGATGGGAGAAGCGAACGGTCGCGGGCGTGATGCCGTCGACGAGATGCGTTGCGGTCGTGAGTCCGGCGAGCGCGCCGCTCGCGGTAAACGTGCCGGTTGCGATCACGCCCTTTGCATGGAGGGCGCGATGGCCCGGAGAGCTGGTAGGTGCCATGCGCAGAAGGTCGTGGATGAGTTGCGCAGTGGCGGGCAGGTCGTCGGTCACGTCGTGACGGTAGACCGCGTGACCGGGTCTTGGACATAGAAGTCGCGGAGTACGGCGTAGAGGGCGGGTTCGTGATGGGCCAGCGCGCCGGGAACGTCGAAGAAGGCCTCGGTCGCGACCGCGAAGAACTCCGCGGGGTTCGTCGCGCCGTAGGGCTGGAGCGGCGGACGATCGATACCCGCGGCTAATGCCTGGTACGCGTCGGTGCAGACCGCCGCCCATCGCGTGGGATCGACGCGCCCCGCGAGGTGTGGGGTGCCGGTGACGACACCGTCGATCATGTCGAGCTTGTGCGCGAACTCGTGGAGCACCACGTTGTGACCGTGGCCGGGATGGCGTGACGCGTCGTGGGCCTGATCCCAGGCGAGAAGCACGGGACCGCGGTGATCGTGCGCTTCACCGAGGATGGGGATCATGCCGTCGCTGACGGTGCCTTGCGCCGGTCCGGCGTGCGCGCCACGCGATTGCATCGCGGTCGGGTACACGATGATCGCGCTGACCTCGCGGTACTCGTCGACGGTCAAACCGAGGATGAGTAGCGCCGCCTGCGCGGCGATCGTGACAGTGATCTCATCGGTGATGGCGAACCCGTTGGCGGCTTCCCAGTGCTTGTGCCGCAGGAGCCAGTCGCTGGTGGCTTCGAGCGTGGCCCGTTCGTTGTCATCCAGGACGCGCCATACCGCGACCTGCTGTTCGACGATGTCGAGCCAGTTCTCGGGCAGGCCCTTGTGTCGGTGCAGCACGGCGGTCAGTCGAGCACATCATGCGGCGCCGCTTGGAACGACCGCGGCACTGGGGAGAGCAGATGTGGCTCAGGTCGCCGCGTGGGCGAGGTCCATCTCCCACCAGAGGAAGTTGCGTTCCTGGTCCAGGATCTGTTGACGGTGGGCGACGTACGGTACGTGGCAGGTTTCGTTCCAGGATTCGAGGAACGCGTCGAGCCCCGCGGCCTTCGCCAGCGCGACCGTGTCGACTTCCCACTGGAAGTTCACGAGTGGGTCCGTGGTGCAGTGGAAGTCGAGCGCGGGCGCATCACCGGCCGAGATCGTGCCGGCCACTATGTGGGCACCGGAGATCGACACCACCGCGCGGACCGCGGCCGCCGGGTCCTCGGACGTCGAGTACCCCACGTTCAACGCGGCGATCGCACCGGCCGACGATCCACCGATCGCGATGCGGTTGGGGTCGATGCCGTACGTGGCCGCGTTCGTCCGGAGGAACGTGACCGCGGTCTGCGAGTCGGTCGTGGCCTCTTGGATAGCCTGAACGCAGTTCGACTGGTTACCGGAG
>JANYLF010000018.1 GCA_025357995.1 Acidimicrobiia bacterium
TTCCATGCAGCTTCCTTTCGGTGAACCCACCAGATTCAGTGGGTTGGGGGGTGACCGGTACAGAAGACCACGGCAACGTAAGAACCATCCAAGATCAACGTAAAGACCCGGGGACACTCGACGGCCGTCTCCAGCCGCCTCTCAGGTCGACGGGCCTCCGCCTGCCGCGTATCCGGGCGATTCCACCGGCATGACGAACGAAAAGACGGGACGTGGACCCGCGTGAGCGAGGTGCAAGCGGCCACCCTCGGCTTCCGCGAGTGTGCGCGCCAAGGACAACCCGATGCCGTGCCCATCACGCGATCGGCGCACGAACGGTGTCTGCGTATCGGTGGCACCCCGCCCCTCATCGCCAACGTCGAGCACCGTCGCACCGGGCGCGCGTCGCGCTCGGAGCGTGACCACTCCCGCGCCATGCCGATCGGCGTTGGTGAGTAACACGTCGAGGATTTGACGCACAGCCGCGGGCGATGCCAGCGGCATGACGAGATCTTCCTGCACCTCGATGCGAAGTGGCCGACCCGACGCCGCGAGCCGGCCGTGCCATTGCTCCTCGATCTCCTCGAGCAGCGCGGTGAGGTCGAGCGGAACCCGGTCGGCGTGGGTGTCGCGCGCCAGGGTGAGCAGCTCGTCGACGGTGGCCTCGAGTCGATCGATAGGGCCAAGGAGTTCCTGCAACGTCTCACGAGCATCCGCGGTCGGCGTCATCAACGTGCTCTCGACTGCGACGCGCAGGGCCGCGAGAGGAGTCCGGAGTTGGTGCGACGCATCGGCACTGAAGGACCGCTCTCTTGCCAACAGCCCGCCGAGTCGCTGCGCGGTCACATCGATCGACGCACCGAGTTCGTCCAGTTCCGTCACCCCCGACGGATTCGTACGCACCGAGAAGTCGCCCGCACCCAACCGATCTGCTGCGTCGACGAGCGCGTCGACGGGTCGCGTGAGCCGACGAGCTTGGCGTCGACCCAACAACGTCGAGACACCCAAGGCGAGGACCCCCACCCCACCCATCAACAGCCACGCTCGACGCGTGCGCCCGCTGACCGTGTTCTCCGGCCGGCTCGCGCGCAACGCACCGATCACCCGCTCGTTGCCATCAACAGGAATCGCCACCACGATGCGGCCACCCTCACGGGCATCGTGGACCTTGCCGCGCAGCGCGCGACGCGTCGCGTCGTCGGCGTGGGCCGGTCCCACAGCACTCATGCGCAATCCGGTCTGGTCGTACAACGCGAACTGGGTCGCGCCTCGGTTGGTGAGCTCGACTGGATCGTTGCGGGTGAGCTGGCCAACGTTGATCGCGCGCCGCGTCTCACTCGCCTCCCGTTCGAGTTGCAGGACCGCATCGTTCCGGTACAAGCGGCCGACCGCGATCGCGAGCGGAAGTCCCAAGACCAACAACGCAATGGCCGACACGCCCACGATGGACCACGTGATACGACGCTTCACGAAAGGTCCATCCGGTAGCCCACACGCGGCAACGCCACGATCCGGGGCACGCGCAGTTGGGTGTCGCCTCCGAGCTTGCGCCGCAACGACGAAACGTGAACGTCGAGCGTCTTGGTGGACCCGTACCAATTCTCGTCCCACACCTCTTCCATGATCCGCTCGCGCGTGATCACGCGACCATGTTCGGAGGCGAGCAAGACGAGGAGGTCGTGTTCGCGCGGTCGGAGCGCGAGCTCATCGGCGCCGATCCACGCTCGCCGCGCCGGAACGTCGATGCGCAGCGCGCCGACCTCGATCTGGTCGAGGTCCGGATCGACCTTCGGTTGACGGAGATGGGCACGGACCCGCGCCATGAGTTCCGCCAGCCGAAACGGTTTGGTGACGTAGTCGTCGGCACCTGCGTCGAGCCCGACCACGATGTCGGCTTCCTCCTGCCGTGCGGTGAGCACAATGATCGACGTTGTCGGACATGCGGCGCGCAGTTCACGGCACAGGTCGATCCCGTCCGCGTCGGGCAAGCCGAGATCGAGCAGTACGAGATCGGGCGCGTCGTTGTGTACGGACGCACGGGCCGCGGCGGCGTGCGGTGCGACGGTGACCCGGTAGCCCTGCGGAGTGAGCGCCTGCTCCAGCGACCGCCCGATGACTGGATCGTCCTCGACCAACAGCACGAACGGGAGCATCCGATCCAGCGTAGGGGCGGGAAACATCACGGTCGCAGAGACCGAACAGAGTTTGCCGTTCGCTCACCTCTCCCGAACCGGTGAGTGGGCTGTGGTTCCGTACGGTCGACGGGAGCATTGACCCAGCCGAGGAGTTCGTCACGATGCATCGTCGTCCCACCACCGCACTGGCCGCGTTGGCCGTCGTGATCACCGCGACGGCGTGTGGGAGTTCGTCCACCGCGAAGCCGGGCGCGGCGAAGCCCGCGAGCACAACGACATCCACGACATCCACCACCGCTGCCTCCGCGGGAGGCGCCAACCCGAACGCGCCGGAAGTGGTCGCGCCGGGGGACATCCCCGATACGCAGGCGTTCGTGCCGTACGCCGCCACCTGGTATTCGTTCAGCGTCCCGGAAGGCTGGTCGCGCACCGTTGCCGGCTCGACCACCACCTTCACCGACCACTACAACTCGATCGCGGCCGTGACCGCTCCCGCCGCGGCCGCACCAAGCGCCGCCGCCGTTCAGGCCGCAGAAGTCCCCATCCTCCGACGCGACGTTCCGAACTTCGAGCTCATCAAGATCGCGCCCGTGGCGCGCACCGCCGGTCCCGCGATCCTCGTGGCGTACCGCGCGGGATCCGCGCCGAATCCGGTGACCGGCAAGCGCGTCGCGATCGACGTCGAGCGCTACGAGTTCTGGCACAACGGCACCCTCGCCACGCTCACTCTGTCTGGTGCGCGGGGCTCCGACAACGTGGACCCGTGGAAGAAAGTCACGAACTCGTTTGCGTGGACCGCATGACCGCCACGATGACACCCACCGTCGGCTCCGATGTGATGGGCTCGATGTTGGAGGCCAACGACCTCTACCGCTTTTACCACGCGGGTGATGACGAAACGCTTGCGCTCCGTGGCGTCTCGATGCACGCGGACGCGGGCGAAGTCGTCGCGGTCACCGGACCTTCGGGATCGGGGAAGTCGACGCTTCTTGCATGCCTGGCCGGGCTCGACGAACCCGACGGTGGCCTGGTCCGCGTCGACGGCGTCGCGTTGTCGCGTCGACCGGAGTCGGATCGCGCCGCGACGCGCGCCCGCAGCATCGGAATGCTGTTCCAAACCACGAATCTGCTCGAACATCTCACAGTGCGCGAGAACGTGCGGTTGGCCCAACAACTCGCATCCCGAGACACACGTTCCAGCGTGGCGAAGCTCCTGGAGAGTCTTGGGATCAGCGCGCG
>JANYLF010000022.1 GCA_025357995.1 Acidimicrobiia bacterium
CCTGATCATCACGACGCCGAACCCGTACTACCCCAAGGGAGTGTGGTTGGGGTGGCGCGGCCACAGCTGGGAGAACGCCGACCACGTCACCTACGCATTTCCTGGGGGCATCATCGAGATGGGCGAGCGAACCGACCTCACCCTGATCGAGTATCGAACCGTGCTGATCGGAGGGATCGCTCGCCAACTGAAACGCCAGATGCTCGGATTGATCAGTCGCACGAAGCGGCGCATCGTGGGGCCTCACGTACCGGCGACCGCGACCTCCGCCGAAGCCCCGATGTTCGTCTTGAAATTCCAAGGCCCCGGCGATCTCCTCGCCGCGCTCCTGGCGCGCTCGTCGAAGTTCCGCGGGCTGATTTCGGTGTACGTCCTCGAACGAGACGCCGCGCCGTCTTCCTGAGGTCTTACGACCGTCTGCCTAGAACAGCTCGATATCCCCAAGCGTCAGATCCCATCGAAGCGGGACCGCCGATGTGGCGACGGTTCGACACGTGAAGATCGGGCCCACGCGCGGCAGGCGCGCGAGTCCGCCGGGCCACCACATCCCCCCGCCGAGCGCGAGCACGTAGTCGGCGTCCGCGTTTCGGGCGACAGCGCGCACGAGCCTCGCCGCGGTACGACGATCACCGGCCGGCGTCAGCAGCGAGACCAACGCTGCTTCTCTCGCCGAACCACGTTGACGGATACGAAAGATCGCAAGGCCGTCGGCAACGCCACCCGGCGCGGCGATCGCGCGGTAGCCGAGGAGTGGCGTCCCGAACCTCCAGTGCAGGAACTCGGGACTCAGCCGGGTGGCCAGACCGCGGCTCGGCGCCCGGCGGGCCAACAGCGTGCTGATCCCGTCGGTGTTCGCAAGCATTTCGGGAACACTTCGCCCCGCGGTGCTCGGCGTCGACCACCGTTGCGCCGGGACTCTCGCCTTCGCGATCCGAGCCACTCGGGTCCAGCGCGTCGGCCGTACGACAGTCGGCAGCTGACCGACCACCTGCCAACCCATCTTGAGGTATCCGGGTCGACTCTGATCGTTCGGCGTGTTGAACACGAACGCCACACCCTCCGTCGCGAGTTCTTCGATCGCGTGCAACGTGAGGCGCGTGAAGATGCCCCGTCCTTGGTAGTCCGGGTGCGTTGCGGTGTCGACCGCGCGTACCGCGCGCACGACGGTGTCGCCGTCGAGGAACTCCCACCGCATGAGCGTGCGGAACCCGGCGATGCGATCGCCGTCACACGCGATCCACGCCGGCGACGGACCGAACACGTTCTCGAGATGCTTCCACGAGAACAACGCCTCGTAGCGGTCATCGACCTCACGCCCGAGCGCCACGCGCAGCAAGTCAAGGATCGCGTCCCGATCGTCATCGGTCGCGCGGCGATACTCCAACGCGCCGCGTTCGCTCACAGCTGTGCGCCCTCGGCGACCGACCGGTAGATCGCCTCGACACGCGCGACCGTGCGACGAATATCGAATCGTCCGGCACTCGCGGCGGCACCGTTCGCGAGCGCCCGGCGACGGTCCGGATCCTCGACCAACACTTGCACGGCGTCGGCCAGCGCGATGGGATCTCGCGCCGGCACGAGCGCTCCGTTCTCACCGGTCGTGATCGCTTCCGACACCCCGCCGACATCGGTCGCGACCACGGGGAGTCCGATCGCCAACGCCTCCATCAGCGCGACCGGAAGCCCTTCGTTGTGCGACGCCAACACGAACCCGTCGCACGCGCTCATCACCCGAACGGCATCGTGGCGTTCACCCAGGATCGTCACGCGGGATTCGAGACCGAGGCGCGCGTGTTCGGCGCGGATCTCGGCGTCGAGCGGGCCCTGACCCACGATCAGGACGTGCACCGGCACGCACCGATCGGCCAAAATCCGCGCCGCGGCCAAGAGGTTTGGATAGTCCTTCTGAGCGCGGAAGTTGGCGACCGTCCCGAACACGATCTCGTCGGAGCGCAACCCGAGCTCACGGCGCGCGCCCTCAGGGTCGGCGAGGGCACCGACGGCGTCGAGATCGATTCCATGGACCAAGACCTCGGTCCGAGCCGCCAACCGAGGCGGAAGGGTCGCATCGGCCTGCATCGACACCGAGAGGTCGGCTGCGTCCATCGGCATCGTCCACCCGTTCAACACACGACTCGGCCGCGCGAAGCTGCCCCACGTGTTGTGCAACGTGTAGATCGTCCGCGGCCGTATGCGGCGCGGGAGCGTGCGGGCAACCAGCCGACCGATGCCGGCCGGATAGGGCGAGTGCAGGTGCAACACATCCACGGGCTGCGTGACGAGCAACTTCCGAAGTCGGCGACTCCATCGAATGTCTCGCTCGTCGCGTACGCCGAGACACACCGTCGAGACACCTAGCGCTTCGAGCTCTGGCGCGAGCTGTTGCTTCCACGGCAACAGGTACGCACATGTGATGTCGAACTGGTCGCGTGCGTGATGGCCCGCGGCCGCAACCAGCAACCGCTCCGCGCCACCCGGCCCGAGCCCCTTGACGAGCCACAACACGCGAATGCGCCGCGGCGCGTCGCGGGGATCCGCCGGCGTGGTCAACACAATCCGAGGTCGTATGTAAGATCCGAAGTCACATAGCCCCAAACCTGTTTGCGAGGGGGCCCAGGATACCCGCCGACCCGCCCGTCGCCCCGCAAACGGAAGCTGTGAGAATCCCCGCCGATGAAGTTCATGTTCATCTCGAATGACACGCGCGGTGGCTCGAGCGTGAGCCAACGCCAGCTCGCCCGGCGGCTCACCGAACGGGGACATGAGGTCGAGATCCTGGCGGCCACTCCGCACAGCCGCTTCGTTCGTCCGTTCTACGAGAAGCAGGTCGATCTCTCCACCAAGCTCCGCAGCAGCCGACTGCGGCCGGCCTTGCTCGCGCTGCAGCGGCCCGTCGGCCGGCACATCCGGCACATCGAGACGCCCGACCATCCCACCTGGATATGCACGATTCCCGAGAACGGCCTCGGGGTGCTCCGGCGGCGATTCGCGCCCGATGTGGTCGTGGCCAGCAGTATCGATCGCGTTTCCTGGCGCCGCATCCGCGCGCAACTCCAGGCGGCACAGATCCCGAGCGTGCTGTACCTCCGCGAGGCCTCGGGCAAGGGACACCTGACCGTCACCGGTGCGCCGCCCGACCTCCTGCTTGCGAACGCCGAGAGCCTGGCCGAAGGCGCGCGGGCCGAGGGCTACGAATGCACGGTGATTCCGTCGATCGTCGAACTCGAGAAGTCGCGCACCGAGACCACCCGCGAAGCGGTGGTGCTCGTGAACCCGATCGAGATGCTCGGTGGCGACCGCGTGTGGGCGATCGCCAAGGCCCGCACCGACATCCCGTTCGTGCTGCGCGAGTCCAACATCATGAGCGCGGCCGACCATGCCGCCGTGCAACGCGGGATCGCGGCTCATCCCAACGTCACGGTTGCGCCGTACACCACGACCCCGACCGAGATCTATCGCACGGCCAAGGTGTTACTCGTTCCCCATCGCGTCGACAACCGCCCGCGGGTGATCCTCGAGGCGCAGGCGAACGGCATCCCGGTGCTCGCAACGGAGTTTCCCGGTCTCATCGAGGCCGTCGGCGAGGGTGGCGCGCTGGTACCGAACGATGCCGAGCCGGCCGAGTGGATCAACGCGCTCGGCCGCATGTGGGATGACCCCGAGTACTACCAGCAGCTCTGTGACGCCGCGCGTCGCCATGCCGACCGCGACGACGTGAACGCGGAACGCATCCTCGATCGGTTCGAGCCACTCGTGGCCGATCTCGTGGCCCAATACAACTAGGGGTTGCCCAGAAAGCGATCCGTTGCTTCCTGCCACGCGATGCGGCCCGCTTCGCGGTTCTCGGGCCCGCCGTGAGTCGAGACACCGTTGTGGTAGACGAGTCCGCCGTACACGGTCCCGATCACGCCTGGGCCACGCACTTCAGACGCCTCGATGAGCGCAACATGAGGCGCTTCTCGGCGAGAGATGAGTTCAGCGACATCCCAGGATTCGCCGTGGACGAAGTCGTCGCTTGTGCGCCACGCGGAACGGATGAACGTGTGCTTGGCTTCACGAAAGCGCTGGGTACGCATCGCCATCATGCTCGGATGAGCGTACGACCGATAGAGCCGACCGCCCACCACCTCGTTCCCGTTTTCGAGATGGCCGCGGAGCACGTCGAGCCAGTCGGCGGTGACGGGGAACGCGTCCACATCGAGCGTGACGAAGTACTCCGTGCGCACCCGCGTGGTGGCCAGGTCCATGGCAGGACCGTGCCCAAGGTTGATCGGCAACTCGAACCATTTCACCCCCGCGTCGCGGAGGAACTCGCGGGAACCGTCCTTCGACGCGTTGTCGGCAACCACCACCTCGGTCCCAGGTGGCGAAAACCGCGTGATCGCGTCGAGCATGGTCCGCAGGCAATCGAGGGTGTTCCAGTTGACCGTCAACACCGTGAATCGCCCCCGCGCCAGCTCGCTCGGCCGCAACGATCGCACCGACCGGCTCGTCCGAGAGGCGGTCTTGCCGATCACGCGCATGCCGTGGAACTTGGCGTCGGCCATCAATCCCCGCGCACGCGCACCCTTCGCGGTCGAGCTGGTCATGGTTGCGCGGTACCTCTCGGGCGCGGGCCGACATTCGGCCGAGAACTTAGCCCGGCACCCGAAGACCGCTCCCCGGCAATGCGGACCACGCGCTCGGGACCCGGCGGACGCGAACGGGGTCGCCTGTACAATGCTCGGCCTGATGGGGACCCCAGCCGCGCGACCATCACCACCGCCGCCGAGCGGGCGGGCCAACGATCCGAGCGTCGGCTCCGAGCCCGCCGCGTCCGTCGACCCCCCTGACCTCGATCTGTCCGTCGTGATCCCTGCGTTCAACGCGGCCGCGACGATCGACGCCCAGCTTGCCGCGCTCACAACCGCTACCACCACGGCCACGTGGGAGATCGTCGTGGTCGACAACGGATCGCACGATGACACTCTCGCGATCATTGAACGCTGGGCCCAGCAGTGCCCCCGCGTGCGATCGGTCGACGGTTCCGATACTCCCGGTGCCGCGCACGCGCGCAACGTGGGCGGCCGCGTCGCGCGTGGTCGCAATTTGGTGTTCTGCGACGCCGATGACATCGTGGTCACGGGTTGGCTCGACGCGATGAGTGGCGCGCTCGACAATCATGAGTTCGTGTGCGGGCCGGTCGAACTCACGCGGCTCAACCCACCGTGGCTCGTCGCCGCCAAGGGAACTACGGGTACAAACGGTGTTGTCTGGTTCGATGACCTCTTTCCGTTCGCGAGTTCGTGCAACCTGGGGATCCGCCGCGCGCGGTTCCTCGCGCTCGGTGGATTCGACGAGCGGCTGACGGTGGCCGAAGACGTCGAACTCGCGCTGCGTCTGCACCTCGCCGACGTTCCGCTGGAGTACGTCCCCGCGGCGGCAATCCACTATCGGTATCGCCAAACCCGCGCTGAGCTGTTCCATCGCGCACGGGCTTACGGAGCCGGCCGCCCGGTCATCGCGGAGCGGCTCCGTATCGCGACCGGCACCCAGGCCGCGCGGTTCCAGGGCGCGCGCAATTGGGCGTGGCTGGTTCGCCATCTGGGGCTGCTCCGCACCCACGCCGGGCAGGCGCAGTGGCTCTGGACCGCGGGCCTGCGCGTCGGTGCGCTCCAAGGTTCGTGGATGGTTCGCCGGCTCTACCTGTAACCGGCGATCTGCCTCACGCCGACGGGGTTGTCCCTACGGCTGCTTTCCGCCCGTCACCCGGCGCTTGAGGCGACCGAGAATGCCGCGAGCCCTGCGCTTCGCGGCTTCTCCACGCAGGGCCAGTGGCTGATGGAACTGCTGGCTCATCCATTCTTCGTCGAGCGATCCGGAGCCCAGCCGCCTGAACGCCACCCACTGGGTGCCGACTCGTATCCGCTCCCAACGCGGGTCGTGCTCCAGGTAGCGGCGCAGTTCGTACGGTGCCGCGAGGTGCGTGTCATCGACGATGAGGATTCCGCCCCGCACGAGATGCGACGCGGCGTAGTACCAGTCGAGTTGGGGAAACGGGAAGCCATGGCAACCGTCGACCATGACGAGGTCGAGGTCATCGATCTCGAGCCGCGGCAGGGTCACGCTCGACGACCCCGGATGAAACGCCACGCGAGCGGTGGAGATGTTGCGCGCCGCGCACCACTCCTGCACTGCGAGACCTTCGGACTCATCGAGGAACACCGCCGCATGCTGCGCGCCGGTGGTGGCGAAGACGATGGTCGTCGCACCACAACCGGTTTCCAATGTCCGCTGCCCCGGCTTCACCGTGGCGGCCAAGAACTCCAGACAGTCGTTCGCCGCGGCCCACACGCCATCCGGCGCGCCGGTATGCACGCTCGGTGGATCGGTCGCCATCATCGCGATCGCACCGCTGGCGTCAACCCCACCG
>JANYLF010000028.1 GCA_025357995.1 Acidimicrobiia bacterium
TGCGCGCTCTCACACCGACGTTCGAGTGGGTTCCGCTCGCGGCGAGGACCGCCGACCTCTTCGACCGCGTCGTCCTCGACGAGCCGTAGCGTCGCGGCCGCGACCGTTTACGAGCCAGCCAGCGCCGCGACGACGGGCGCGAACGCAACTGCCTCCGGGCCGGGTACCACGAAGTACGAGTAACCCCAACGCTCGCGCCGACGGTGGAGCTCGTCGGCAATCTCCGCGATGGACCCGATGATGGTCAGCGGCGACGACCGTACCGATGCCGGATCGGTCTGGTAGAGCGGAGCCAGCGATTCGGCCACGGCATCGCCGTCGTCGGTCAGGCTGGCGAAGGCAATCCACGCATTGATTTCGAGCGCATCGAAACGATCGCCGGCCCCCTCCCGGACCCAGCCGACCTTCTCGTCGAACTTGTCGGCCAACGAGTCCTGCGCGGCCGCGGCATCCACCGCGCCTGAGTGAATCGACGCGTTGACCCCCACGATGTCGGCGACCGCGCCGGCAAACCGCAGTACCCGGCGCGCCCCGCCCGCGACCAAGAACCGTGGCCCCTCGGGCCGGTACGGCGCGGGCGTGCCATCGAGATCGGTGATGACGTAGTGCTCGCCCGCGAAGCTGAAGGGGCCGTCGGCAAAGAGGCCCTTCAGTACCGCGGCGTGCTCGATCATTCGGCTCACGCGCGTCCCTGGTGCGTTCATCGTGATCCCGGATCGGTCGTAGTCAAGGCGCTTCCACCCCGCGCCGATCCCGACCTCCAGACGACCTTCCGAGACCAGATCGATGCTGGCCAGCTCTCGGGCCAGGACCGCGGGATGGCGGAAATCGCAGTCGAGTACGAGAGAGCCCACGTTGAGTGTCGTCGTCGCGACGGCGGCGACCGTCATGCCCGTGATCGGTCCGAGTCCCTCATCGAAGTGATCCGGAACGAACGCTGTGGAGTAGCCGAGTCCTTCGAGCTCGCGAGCGGAATCGGCAAAGGTTCGGCCTGGCAGCGATGCCGCCAGCTCCACCCCGAATCGGAACGGATGATGGGTCATGCGCGCAGGCTACCTACCCTTGGATCTCGTCCAACCAACCCCGCAGCACGACTGCGTCACGGCGAACCCCGACGGCATCATCGTCGTCCACGAACTCCAAGAAGGCGCAACGATTCTCCGACCACTCGCCGTCGAGCGCACACGCGGCGCGTAACGCGGCAATCCAGCGCGCGCGGCCCGCAAGCAGCGGGCGGCGATCTTGGGCACTGGCCCACTCGTACACGTGGAGATGTGAAAGTCGTTCGGCGAGCGCGACGACCTCGGCCGCGTCGGACTCAGGAGTCGTCGGACTCCGCCAGTACGGCGGCTGCCAGTACGTGAACAACTTGGGATGATCGACCGCGGCCACCAACGCGAGCACGCGGTCGACGGTCGCGGTCGCGGTGCCGCCGTGGAACTCGAGCCCCACCGTGAGATCGCGCGCACCTGCCTCCACACTGCACGCGCGCAAGCCGTCGACCAGCTCCGGATATGCCGACGAACCGGGCTCCACCCCGAACGTCGCCCACACCCGCACGTTGGGCGCGCCCAACGCGACCGCGGTGTCGAGAACCGCGCACGTGTCGTCGGGCGCAGGAACACCCGCGCTGAACAGGTACGTCCCGTAGGACGCAACTCGGCAATCGGCCGCGGCGGTCGCAGCACGAGCGAGTGAGGCCGCCGCGCTATCGCCCGGCGGCACGTGCACGTCGGCACCCCACTCGATGGCGCGCACTCCGCACTCACCGGCGAGTCGCGCGACCGAGTCGACCGACGCCGACCGCAGGGTGACCGAACAGAGGCCGGGAAGGATGGTGCTCACGCCCCGACACTCACGCGATGCGATCGATGTCCGCGGCGACCACCGGATACATCGGAGGCTCACCGGCCGCGAAGCGTTCCACCTCGGCGACGGCCAGCTCCGAGAGCCGCCGCAACTCGTTCCCCATCGCTCCGGCCACATGCGGTGTCACGAACACGTTGGGCAAGGTGAGGAGCACGTGATCAGCGGGCAGTGGATCCGGTTCCGTCACGTCGAGCACCGCCGCCAACCGACCGGAGATCAACTCCTTCGTCAACGCGTCCTGATCGACGAGCGCGGGCCGCGCGGTGTTGACCACGGTCACACCGTCGTGCAGCAACGCGAGTTGTGCAGCACCGATCATCCCGCGCGTCGCCTCCACGTCGGGCGCATGGATCGACAGTAGGTCGACGGACGCGCACAACCCGTCGAGGTCGTCCACCTTCTCCACACCAATCGCGGCGGCCTCGGCGGGCGAGAGGAATGGGTCGTAGACCGATACGCGCAGATCCGTCGCCCGCAAACCTTCGATCACCAACCGGCCGACGAACGACGCGCCCACCAATCCCACTCGCGCGCCGCAATTGCCGACGCGCGTGAGATCAAGCGGCACGCGTGCGCCCGGGTCGCGTTGGCGCTCGCGTACCAGGAACACACCCTTATTAGCGAGCAGGATCGTGGCGATCGCGTACTCGGCAACCGGCACCGCGTTCGCGGCCGCCGCTGAGGTCACCAGAATGGAGCGCGCCCAGACCGCGTCGGTGACCTGCCATTTCACCGTTCCGGCGGCGTACGCGAAGAGCCGCAGCCGCGGGGCCCGCGCCAACACCTCCGCGGTGAGCGTCGGACATCCCCAGTGACCCACGAGGATCTCGGCCTCCGCGAGCAACGCGTCGGCCCGCGGACCGTCCCAACTCGCGACTGGGGTCCAGTCCAGCACCCGACCCGCGGCATCAAGCCGCGCGAGTTGGGTCGGCGTGAACAGGTGCTCGACCATGCCGTCGAGCATCCCCAACACGATCGCGGGTCGCGTCACTCCAGCCATCTCCCGATCCGTCAGCCGTTCAGCGCATATTCGCACGTGAACGCGCCACCACGTTGCGTGATCACCGACCACCATGAGAGGCTGATCCGCTTCGGGGAAGGGGCCTTCGGAATGCGCAAATCACTCGTCGTCGCGTTGGCGATCGCCCTGGTCGCGACCAGCTGTCGTGTGCTGCTCACACCGGACCCGGCCGGCCCGCCCAGCCGCAACGGCTACGTCGACAACGACTACTGGGAGGCTCGGCAGAACTCCTACCTCGACTTCGCATCCACGCAGTTCGCGGCAGGCTCGCCCACCAACCTCATCGCCAACGCGGAGCATTCGCGGCGCACCGGCGCACCGTTCAACACCGCCGGGATCACGGTTGCCGACTACGCGAACTCGTTCTCGAGGTTCGACAACTACGTTGACACCTCGGATTTCGACCTCACCTACATCCTGAACCTCTGGTACGGATATCGCGATCTCCTGCCGGCTGGTCTCAACGCGGCCATCGAGAGTCACATGCGGTCGTTCAAGTACTGGTTCACCGACCCGCAGCCCGCCGGTGTCGTCGACCAGCGGTACTACTGGTCCGAGAACCACCGCCTCCTGTATCACGCCGACGAGTACCTCGCGGGACAGGCGTTCCCGAACGATGTCTTCGCCAGCGACGGCAACACCGGCGCGTGGCACAAGGAGCGGGCGCGCGGCTTCATCGACAAATGGCTCACGGAGAAGGCCCGTTTCGGCTTCACGGAATGGCACTCCGACGTGTACTACCAGAAGACCTTCGACGCGCTGTTGACCGTCGTGGAATGGGTGGACGACCCGGTGCTCGCGCGTCGCGCGTCGATGGTGCTCGACCTGTTGATGTTCGACATGGCTCTCAACATCCAGAAGGGCAACTTCGGCGTCACGCACGGCCGCTCGTACATGAAGGACAAGAGCCAGGCCGTCGACGAAGACGTGTTCAACCTCCTCAAGCTCGCGTTCGACGACACGAGCCTTCCGTACGACTCCACCGGCGACCCGGGCGCGTCCCTCCTCGCCCGCGCGCAAAAATACCGGCTCCCCGCGGTGATCCTGCGCGTCGCGCAGTCGAAACACACCACGGTCGACCAAGAACACATGGGTGTGCCACTCGACGCCGCCGCACCGGTCGACCACACCCAAACGGGCATCCTCGGCCACTCATTCTCCGATCCTGCGGAAGTGGCGTTCTGGTGGGAGAAGGGCGCGCAGACGGCGTGGCAGACGGTTCCCCTCACGCTCGACACGCTCGATTCGACCGGCCTCTGGGAGTCGGATTTCTACAAGCCGTTCAAGCCGATCGCCGACCTCACCGGTGGCGATCGTGGCGTCGCGCAGAACCTCGCGCAAGCACTTGAACCGGAGCTCGGATTCGCGCTGCTCACCGCAGTCGATACCTACACCTACCGCAGCGACTCCGTGATGCTCTCGACCGCGCAGTCCTACCGCCCGGGCAAGTTCGGCGAGCAAGCGCACATCTCGCAGGCAACACTCGACGAAACCGCGGTCGTGTTCACCACCAACCCGAAGAACGAGCCGCAGTCCGGCACGCAGTGGCCCGACGACGACGGGTACTGGACCGGCAACGGCGCAATGCCGCGCGCTGCGCAACACGGAGCGCTCTCGATGAGTCTCTACGCGCCGGCATTCACGAGTCCCGGTCCACCTCTCACCGCGTTCCGTTACCTTCCGTACACCCACGCGTACTTCCCGCGGGAGCGCTTCGACCAAGTCACGCAGAACGGCAATTGGACGTTCGGCCGGAAGGGCAGCGGCTATGTCGCGCTCTACTCGTGGCGGACACCGCATTGGCGCACCTATACCGACCCCGGCATCTACACGCACGGGCTCACCAAGCCGTACGACCTCGTGGCCGACGGCGGCGCCGACAATGCGTGGCTCACCCAGGTGGGCGACGCGAGCACCTTCGGTTCCTTCGCCGCATTCCAAGCCGCAGTGATCGCGCATGACGTGAGCGTGACTCCGCGTCCCGCGAGCGGAGATCTCGCCGGCGGCTTCGACGTTTCGTACGACTCGCCGACCGAAGGCACAGTCGCGTTCGGTTCGACCGGCGCACTGACGGTCAAGGGCGCCGAGGTCCCACTCGACACCGGTAAGCGCTACGACAACCCGTGGGCGCTCGCCGACTTCGATCAGCCGAAGATCACCATCGCCGACAAGGCGGGCGATCTGCGCCTCGACTTCAGCCGCGCGAAGCGCACCGTGAGTGCAACGCACTGACCGCCGAATACGCAGTGCCCCGACGGACCGGTGCCGCGGGCTTCGCTAATCTCCGGGCCGTGATCGCCCCCGAGACGAACGTGTCATGACCCACGCCCTCGGCATCGACGTCGGCACCACCAACGCGAAGGTCGCATTGGTCGACGACACCGGCGTGCTCGTCGCGGCCGCGGCGCGTCCGATCTTCACGGAGCGCGCCGGCGATGTCGCCGAGCAGGATCCGGCGCAGCTCTGGAACGCGGTGGTCGACGCGATCTTCGAGATCGTACGCGCGGTTCCGGACGCCGCCGCCGACATCGCCCACATCGGAGTGGATAGTCAGTACTCCTCCACCGTCCCGGTCGACGCGGACGGAAACCCGGTCGGCCCACTCATCATGTACCTCGATCGTCGCGGGACCGATCACTGCTTGGATATCTTCGGCCGCGAACCCGATGCCTTCATGACCTTCATCGAACATCACGGGATTCCGCCCGTCGGCGGTGGCGTGTCGCTCTCGCACATGCTCTATTTTCAACACAACCGGCCCGAGATCCACGCTCAGACCTCGGCGTATCTCGAACCGATGGACTTCGTGATCGCTCGACTCACGGGTGTGGTCGCGGCCAATCAGTGCACCCAGTTCACGTCGCTCCTCGTCGACAACCGCACGCTCGGAGCCACCGAGTACGACGCCGAACTCGTGCGGATGAGCGGTGCCGACCCCGCGACGCTGCCTCGGTTGCGATCACTCACCGAGCCGATCGGCACCCTGCGACCGGAGGTCGCGGCCCAGCTGGGGATTCCGTCGTCGGCCGTAGTGCACGCCCCGATCAACGACAGTCACGCCGGAGTTATCGCAACCGGAGCGCGCCGCGCCGATCGGATCGGGCTCATGATCGGTACCACTTCGGTGCTGCTCGACATCACCGACCACCACGGCACCGATCTCGACCACGAAGTCCTGTCGATGCCAAGCCCCTTCCCGGGCAATTACATCGTGTGGGCCGAGAACGGTCTGGGTGGCAAGGTCGTGGAGCACGTGCTCGACCACATCGTGCACGCCACCGACGAACTCGGAGATCACTCCACGCCGGATCGGTTTGCCCGGCTCGACGATCTCCTCGCGGGCGTCGCGCCCGGGAGTCACGACGTGATCTTCCTGCCGTGGCTCGCGGGCTCGCTCTCGCCGACCGCCGATACGAACATGCGTGGCGGGTTCATCAACCTGTCGCTCGACAGTGAACGGCGACACCTTGTGCGCGCGGTGATCGAGGGCATCGGCTACAACCTCGCGTGGCTCCTGCCGGTGGTGGAGGCGTTCTCGGGCCACCCCGATCAGGAGATCGTCTTCGGTGGCGGCGCGGCGCAATCGGCGCAGTGGGTCCAGACCCTCGCCGACATCTTCGACCGTCCGGTCTCTGCGGTCGCAGACCCGCACCAAGTGATCGCTCGCGGCACCGCGCTTCTCGCCCTGCAACGCGGCGGCCTGCTGTCCGTCGACGACTTGAACCACACTGTGAACGTCGCCACACGCGTCGAACCGCAACCCGAGTACCGCGCCACATACGAACGCCTGCAAAGCCAATTCGTCGCCGCGTTCGCAGCTCTTCAGCCCATTTACGCCACTCTCAACGCCTGACCCCCAAAGGACTTTTCGATGTCTGCTTACCCCTATGCCGATCGTTTTCCGGTACTACGCGGCATGCCGTCGGAAGGTCGCGATCGCAACGCCATCATCAACGAGCTGCGCGAACTCGCGACTGCGGAGGACAAGACCTGGGAAACCGGCAAGTGCTCCGGCACGATGTATTGCGGCGACCACGACCACTACGACTTCATGAACGAAGTGTTCGGGATGTACAGCCACATGAACGTGCTCCAGCGCGACATGTGTCCCAGCGCCACTCGGTTCGAGGGCGAGATCATCGCGATGGCACTGGACCTGATGCACGCCACCGCGGCGCAGAGTGCCGACGACGGTCCCGTCGGTCTCATCACCTCCGGGGGTACTGGCAGCATCCTGCACTCGGTGCTCGCCTACCGCGAGTGGGCCCGCAACGTGAAGGGCATCGCGCGTCCCAACATCATCAAACCCGAGACTGGGCACCCGGCGTTCAACAAGGCGTGTCACCTCGTGGACGTCGAACTGCGCATCGCACCGATCGACCCGCTCACCGCTCAGGCCGACATGAATGCGGTCGCCGATCTGATCGACGAGAACACCGCGGCGATGATCGGCTCGGCGTGCAACTACGGGTACGGCACCATCGATCCGATCGCGGAGATGGGCCAACTCGCATCGGACCGCGGCATTGGCCTGCACGTGGACGGTTGTCTCGGCGGCTTCATCCTGCCCTGGGGCGAGCAACTCGGCTACGACATTCCGGCATTCGACTTCCGCGTGCCCGGCGTGACGAGCATCTCGGCCGACACGCATAAGTATGCGTACGGTTTGAAGGGAACGTCGGTCCTGCTGTTCCGCGATCGCATCCTGCGCAACGGTCAGTACTTTTATCTCACCGACTGGACGGGCGGGAAGTACTGCTCACCCGGCATCGACGGTTCGCGTTCCGGCGGTCTGCTCGCGGCCACGTGGGCGGGCATGGTGTCGCTCGGGCGTGAGGGTTACCTCGGGTACGCGAAGAAGATCTTCCAGGCTGCCTTCGCGATGCAAGACGCGGTGAAGTCGCATTCCGAGCTCCGCCTCATCGGTTCGCCCACGTTCTGCTTCAGCTTCACGTCGGACGAGTTCGACATCTACCACGTGAACGACTTCATGCGGTTGCGCGGGTGGCGTTTCAACGGCCAGCAGTACCCGAACTCGATCCATATGGCCGTGACGCGTCCGCAAACCCAAGATGGGCTCGCCGCCACGTTCGCCGACGACCTCGCCGAGGCCGTCGTGTACGCGGTGGAGCACAAGGCCGAGCCGGCAAAGTCGAGCGCGATCTACGGCGGTGTCGCCGGCGGCGCGACCGCAGAGGCCACCGCGTTCATCGAGACGATCATGGCCTCGATGATGGACGAGCAACAGGCGCTGCCCCCGATCTCCGCGTAGATCGGCAGCGCGTCGCCCTCGCTCGGAACGACATTTCCTGTCGCGATGGGGTCGCTGGAACGACCCGATCGCGACGCGGAACGGCACGGGTTCGGGACTTCCAGCCCTGGCCCGCGGCGCGGAACGCAGCCATGCTCGTCTGATGCGGCGCGCATCACGCATCACGATCGTCGGATTGGTCGCAATCAGTCTCGTCACGATCGCCAGCTGCTCCAGCGGCTCGAATTCGTCGAAACCGCCCCGCACCACGAGCACGTCGTCGCGGGTGTCGACCACCCCCACGACCGCCGTCCCCATTGCGCCGGAAGGCTGGAAAGTGCTTTCGCAGGCGCCGACGGTGCTCGGCCGGTACCGCGTGTGGACCGGTCACGAGTACATCGGTGGCCCGTCCGGCTGCTGCGACGATCTCGGAGGGTCCGAGGTTCTCGCCTATAACCCAGCGACCCTCGACTGGCGCCACCTCGCACCGTTCCCACTCCCGCTGCGCACGAGCGAGGTGGCCGCGTGGACGGGCCACGAGATGGTCGTCGTCGGAGGGAGAGAGGCTCGCTCTGCGACCGACACGACCAACTCGGACGCCGTGCCCACGACGAGCGGAACCGCGCTCGATCCGAGCACGAACACCTGGCACACCATCGCGTCGATGCCGGCACCGATGGACTTGCCCCTGGGCGCGGTGTGGACCGGCAAAGAGGTCATCGTCTTCGACCAAACGCACGTGTATCTCTACGCACCGACGACCAACCGCTGGCGCACGGGTGCACCGCCGCCGTTCGCCCGGGACGGTATGACGACCGTGTGGACCGGGCACCAAATGTTGCTCTGGGGCGGAAGCGACGCGCTGACCCCCGAATCGCGGTTCGACAACCTGGCCGTCCATGGCGACGGCGCGGCGTACGACCCGGCTGCCGACCGATGGACCACCATCCCCGCCGCTCCGGTCCCGGCTCGCACCGGTGCGACGGCGGTGTGGACCGGTCGTCAGATGATCCTCTGGGGCGGCACCGGCGGTGGTGGGACCGTGGGAACCGGTGACCGCGGCCCACTCGGCAAGGGCGCGGCCTACGACCCGGCGTCGCGGTCGTGGCGCGCGCTCCCGGCATCGCCGCTCAAGGCCCGCTTTGGTCACAGAATGGTGTGGACCGGTCATGAGGCGATCGTGTGGGGAGGATCCGTCGCTTCGAACGGGCCCGACCCGCTCGCGGGCTACCCCCGCGACGGCGCGGCCTATGACCCGACAACCAACTCGTGGCGTCTCCTCCCCCCGGCGCCGCCGACACCACCCGCACTGCTGACCGCGCTCAGTGCCGTCTGGACCGGTACCACGATGTTGTTGATCGGTGGCGACACGTTCAACGCGCAGGCGACCGGTCCGCTAGGCCTCGCGTACTCACCGGGTCGATAACTCAGCTCTTGCGCCGCATCCGCCTCGCGAGGCGCTGCATACTTGCGACCTCGTCGGGTGCCATGTTGGCATCGAGCGTCTTCATCTCGGCCGCGTGCGCCACGCGGGCGTCGAGTTCGCGACCGAG
>JANYLF010000004.1 GCA_025357995.1 Acidimicrobiia bacterium
GCCGCTACGACAAGGGGCGCTCCGACGGCAACCCCGGAACCACGAACGATCGGTTCTCGGATGCACGTTCGCGCAGCAAGGCGCGCCAAGAGGCCGGCGCGCCCACATGGACCCCCGGCGCGGGTCTGCCCGATGTGTACATCGCGATGGGCCAGACCGCGGAGAACGTGGTCCAGGCTGAAGGCGTCACCCGCGAAGAGATGGACGCGTTCGCGGCGCGCTCGCAACAACGCGCCGTGCAGTCGCAGACCAACGGCTTCTTCGAGCGCGAGATCATCCCGGTCACCCTGCCCGACGGCACCGTCGTCTCCAAGGACGACGGTCCCCGCGACGGCACCACCGCGGAGAAACTTGCACAGCTCAAGCCGGTGTTCCGTCCCGACGGCACCGTCACCGCCGGGAACGCGTGCCCGCTCAACGACGGCGCCGCCGCGGTCATCGTGATGAGCGACACCCGTGCCAACGAGTTGGGCATCACACCATTGGCGCGCGTCGTGTCGAGCGGGGTGAGCGGCCTCAATCCGGAGATCATGGGCCTCGGTCCGATCGGGGCGTCGCGCATGGCGTTGGCTCGGGCCGGACTCACCATGGACGACATCGACCTCGTCGAGATCAACGAGGCGTTCGCGGCGCAGGTGATCCCGTCGGCAAAACACCTCAACATCCCGATGGAGAAGTTGAACATTCACGGTGGGGGCATCGCCCTCGGTCACCCGTTCGGCATGACGGGCGCCCGCATCATGACCACGCTGCTCAACGGCCTCGAGGACGGCGGCGGCCGTTACGGCCTCGAGACCATGTGTGTAGGTGGCGGCCAAGGCATGGCCATGATCGTCGAACGCCTCACCTGATCACGTCGCGGCGAACTGGGCGCGAAGTTCGCGTTTGAGGATCTTGCCGATCGGATCGCGCGGGAGTTCGTCGACGAACTCGACGCGGCGGGGCGCCTTGTAGCGGACGAGATGTTCGCGGGCGAATGCGATCACGGCCTCGCCGGTGAGCGGATGGTCGCTCGGCGCGGCCGACGCGTCCAGCACGACGATCGCGGTGACGATCTCGCCGTACTCGTCGTCCGGGATGCCGATCACCGCCGCCTCCGCGATTCCCGGATGCGTGATCAACACCGACTCGACCTCCGCCGGATACACATTCGAGCCGCCCGTGATCACCATGTCCTTCTGACGGTCGGCCAGAAACAGATACCCGTCCTCATCGAGATAGCCGAGGTCGCCGAGTGTCGCGAGGTTGCCCCGATAGACGGACTCGGTGAGCTCCTCCGGCCCCTCGTAGCGAAACCCACGGCCCCAATCGGAGCCGATATAGATCAGGCCAATCTCTCCCGCCGGTAGCTCGTCGCCGTCGTCGCGCTCTTCATCGGCGGAGTAGATCTTGATCGTGGAACCGGGCGCGGCCGTGCCGACGCTTCCGGGTTTCCGCAGCCACTCGTCCGGCGTGATCACCGTCCCCATCGTCTCGGTGCCCCCGTACGTCTCCCAAAGCGCGCCATCGGGCAGGAAGTTCATCACCGCACGCTTGAGACTCGGCGCGCACGGCGCCGAACCGTGCAAGACGCGCTTGAGGCTGGAAACGTCGGCGGCGGTCCGGACGTCGTGGTCCACCGCCATCAAGCGGTACAGGTGCACCGGCGCGCACCACGAATAGGTAACTCGTTCTCGTTCGACGGCGGCGAGCCACTCGGTCGCGTCGAAGTGATCGAGCAGCACCGCGGTGTGACCGAAGATGAGCGCGCTGTGGAGACCACTGAACCCCGCGATGTGGTGGAGCGGCGAGCCGGTGATGTTCACCTCCTCCGGCGCGTCGAGCTCGTACCACGTGTAGTAGCGCACCATGCCGTCGATCGCCTGCGCCACATCAGTCTCGGGTCGGAGCACCGCCTTCGGCCGCCCCGTTGTGCCCGACGTGTACGCGCGCAACGTCACGTAGTCCGGCGCCCAATCGGGCGTGGTCGGCGCCTCGACCGCGGCGAGTTCGGTGAGGAACTGGGCCAGACCCACCCCGTCGACGAGATGCGCTACCTCGCCGTCGGTGCAGAAGTATTCACGTTCGTCGGCGGTCGCGCCGCTCGGTATGGGAACCACCTGCGCGCCCAGCCGCGCCGCGCCCAGCGCCGCAACCATCCACTCGGGCCGGTTCCCGAGCGCGATCCCCAAGCGCGCGCCGCCCCGGCCCACGCCTCGACGGGCCAACACCACCGCGGCGCGTGCCGCTTGATCGTCGAGCTCCCCGTAGGTGACACGCCGCGCACCGTGCAAGATCGCGATCTTGTCGGGGCGGACCCGCGCGTGGGCGGCGACGCCATACTCGGTCACCGCGGCGCCTGCTACGTCCCGTACACCGGGGTGGGCGCGGGCGCGTCGGCCAACAGCCGCGCCACAACCGGACCGATCTCTGCCGGTTCCCACCGTGCGCCCTTGTCCTCCCGAGGGCCGTGGCTCCAGCCGTCGGCCATCGAGATCACGCCACCTTCGACCTCGAACACGCGCCCGGTGACGCGCGCGGATTCCGATGAGCCGAGCCACACCACGAGCGGCGCGATGTTCTCCGGCGCCATCACGTCGAACGCCGCCGCGGTCTCGGGCGCAGCCATCGTGTCGGCGAACACGGCCTCCGTCATGCGCGTGCGCGCGGCCGGCGCAATCGCGTTCGCGGTCACGCCGTAGCGGGCAAGCTCTGCCGCTTCCACCATGGTGAGCCCGGCGATTCCCGCCTTCGCCGCGCTGTACGCGCCCTGCCCCACGCTGCCCATCAGCCCCGCGCCGGAAGACGTGTTGATCACCCGCCCGTCGACCGCCACCCCGCTCTTCTGTTGTTCGCGCCAGTACGCCGCGGCAAAGCGCGTCGGCGCGAAGTGACCCTTGAGGTGCACGCGGATCACCGCGTCCCACTCCTCTTCGGACGTGGTCACCACCATGCGATCCCGCAAGAACCCGGCGTTGTTCACGAGCACGTCGAGCGTGCCGAACGCATCGAGCGCGGTCCGGATCAGGCGTTGCGCGCCCTCCCAGTCGGCGACGTCGTCACCATTGACGACCGCTTCGCCACCCATGGCGCGAATCGCGTCGACCACCTCACCGGCGGGCCCAGGCGAGCCTCCGGTCCCGTCGATCTCCGCACCGAGATCATTGACGACGACCTTGGCCCCCGCCCGGGCAAACTCCAGCGCGTGCCCGCGGCCGATGCCGCGGCCCGCGCCGGTCACGATCACGACTCGGTCGTCACAAATCCCCATGGGCGGGTCAAGGTAGCCGAGTCGATCGCGTCCCCGACGACGCGCGGTGGGTCAGGTCCTCTCGCAATCTCCGGGCGAGCGCGGCCACATCGTCACGCCGCAGGTCGACCGGGCGCATTGCCCACGCGAAGCGATACCGGCCAGGGCCGATGCGGTACTCCGCCAGTGTGTCCGGACCGCACGACAACGTGCCGAGTCCGCGATGGCGATGATCGAGGTGCAACGTGATCACACCCGCCGGTTCCAGTTCTTCCGCGTGCGTCGCCGCGGTGAGTTGTTCGGGAGTATGGATACTCACGTTAAGTTGGAACGGCTCGGCCGCGGTCACGAGCAGTCCCCGACCGGCCACGGTGTGCACCATCGCCCAGCGCGTCTCCGCGTGACCACCGTTCTCCTGGGGCATCACGTACGGCACGTATTGATCGGCAACCGTCGACGAGTGCCGCGCCAACGCCGCACCGCGGCGTCGGTCGGGATACGACTCCACCGGGCCGCGCCCATACCACGTGACGCGATCCAGCGCGAGCGGCAAACTCCAGCGGATTCCGACGCGCGGCAGGTCGTCGAAGCAGGCGGGAACGCGCACGTCTTCGTCCACCAGCATGGCACCGTCGCCGCGAATGGTCATCGTCTCGCGCTGCACGATCGGCCGTCCAGGATCCGCGCCAACGATCTCGCGCACCACCGCCACGCGCGCATCGTGGCCGTGCGCGGTCACCCGCACTTTCGTGGTAGTGGTCGTCAGCGTGTCAAGTCCGGCGGTCCGCCAGCGACCCAGCGGCTTCAAGTCCTGCAGGTCGGCCAACTTCAAGCCGTCGTTGTCGGTTGGCGCACGCCACAGCGCGAGGGCCGGACCGGCCTCGATCAACGCGACGCCGCGGCGCGCGAGCGTGACCGCGCCGGTTCCGGTATCGATGGCGGCGTCGAGATCGCCGCTCGTCACCCGCGTGACCGGTCCCGAATCGATCACGACCTTCGCTCCGTTGGGGTGCGACCCGATGACCCGACTCATCGATTGCCGAACGCTCGATGCGCGACCCGTGGCCGGTACCGCGACCTGGACCCGGCCCACCTCGAAGCCGCGTGGTGCCCACGGTTCCGCGCGGGCCGTGGTGAACACCACCGTGAGAACCGCCTCTTCGCCCACGCCGACGGACGGGAACGCGCGTTTCAGCCCCAGCGTCACCGTTTGGCCCGGCGCGATCCTCGGCAGCAGCAACGCGCCGCCGACACGTACTTCGCCATCGACCATCAGCTCGTACCGCGCGCGCAACCACGACACGTCACGAAAGTCGCCGCGGTTCGTGAGTGCCACCCGCGGGCGACCGCCGCCGCGCACCAGCTTCACGCCGACAGGGCACGCGATCGCCTTGTGTTCCTCCATCGCGGGCTTGGGCGTGCGGTCGGGCCAGACCATGCCGTCGATGCAGAAGTTCACATCGTTCGGCACGTCGCCGAAGTCGCCGCCGTACGCGAACCGCGTGGAGCCGTCGGGCAAAATCTGGCGCAACCCGTGATCCCAAAACTCCCAGATGAAGCCGCCTTGCAATCCGGGCGTGGACTCGATTGCGTCCCAGTACTCGGCCAGACAACCGTTGCTGTTCCCCATCGCGTGCGAGTACTCGCACATGATGAGTGGCAGCTCACCGCTGCGGGCCTCCGCCCACGCGACGATGTCGGCAATCTCCGGGTACATCGGACACAACACGTCGGTCGCAGTCTGCGCGCGGCCCCACTCCCACATGACGGCGCCCTCGTAGTGAAGTGGCCGCGTGGAGTCGTACGCTCGAATCCAACCCGCGAGCGCTTCGTGAAACGCGCCGTAGCCCGACTCGTTGCCCAGCGACCACATGACGATGCACGGATGGTTCTTGTCGCGCGTGACCATGCGCGACCCGCGGTCGAGCAGCGCGGCCGCATAACGCGAGTCATGACACAACGACTGTTGCCACGCGTGGCTCTCGAAGTTGGTCTCGTCCACCACGTAGAGACCGAGTTCGTCGCACAGGCCGCAGAACGCTGAGTCGTTCGGTGCGTGCGAGGTGCGCACCGCGTTGAACCCGTACTGCTTCATGAGCACGAGATCGGCACGCATTTGGTCGACGGTCCCGACGCGACCGGTGTCGGGATCGAAATCGTGCCGGTTGATGCCGCGAAGCAACACCGGGCGGCCGTTGATCAACAGCTCGCGATCTGCGATCTCGATCGATCGGAATCCGACAGTGCACGCGTTGACCTCGCGCACTGCGCCATCGGCATCCAGGAGCGACACGACAACGCGATACCGCTGCGGCACTTCTGACGACCAGGGATCGACTGAGAGATCACCGGACGCGAGGTCGACGACGTGACCCGCGAAGAGAAACGTCGTCCGGTCGGTCGGGACCCGACCTTCCATCACACGACCAACGGCGCGACCCTTCACTGTCTCGAGCTGCGCGCGTACCTTCCACCCGCGCTCCGGCTTGGCGGCGAACCCCACCTGGGTGCGCACGTCGAGCGATCCCACCCGGCGGACCGGATCCCACGCAGGTCGCGCGTGCACATCTTCGATCCAGATCCGATCCGTCGCGCTCACAAACACCGATCGACCGATGCCGGCGTGCCACCACTGGTCCTGATCCTCCACGTAGCTCGCATCGGACCACCGCACCACCATCAACGCGAGACGGTTCTCTCCCGTGGTCACGAATTCGCTGATGTCGAACGCGGCTTCGAGCCGTGAATCCTTGCTGATCCCAACCGGCTGACCGTTCACCCAGACGTGCAGCACGCTGTCCGCCGCTCCCACGTGCAACACGACGCGCCGCTTTGCCCACGCGCGCGGGACCGTGAATGTGGTGCGGTAGATCCCGGTCGGATTCTCCGCGGGCACCTCCGGGGGCGCACCTCGGAACGGCATCTGCACGTTCGTGTAGATCGGTCGGTCGTAGCCCTGCATCGTCCAGAGGCCGGGCACGTCGACCTCGTCCCATCCGCCGTCATCCAACGTGGGCGACATGAAGCCTGCGGGCGCGCGGTCCGGCGACTCCGCGAGGAGGAACTTCCAACGACCGTCGAGTGAGCGGATCCATGGATTGCGCTTCGCGCCACGCGCGGTTTCGGCGTCGGGCGCCGGCACCAGCGAACTTCGCATGGGGAGCCGATTCACATGCGTGATCTCCGGCTTCGTCCACGCCTCCATGCCGATGAGGAGATCTGTCTCTCCCGCTCTTGCGAGTTCCGGTGACGTCATGAGCGAGACGATACGGTGCCGACGTGCACATTGGCATCACCATGTTCGCCACCGATCACACCATCGACGTGGCGTCGCTGGCCCGCGAGGCCGAGGCCCGCGGATTCCACTCGCTCTACATCCCCGAACACACCCACATTCCCACCTCGCGCCGGACGCCACCGCCGACCGGCGGCGACACTCTCGCCGAGGAGTACACGCGCACACTCGATCCCTTCGTCGCGCTCAGCGCGGCCGCCGCGGTCACCGATCGCATCGTGTTGGGCACCGGCATTTGCGTAGTGGCCCAACGCGAACCCATCGTGACCGCGAAGGCGATCGCCACCCTCGATCACATCGCGAACGGTCGTTTCGTGTTCGGAATCGGATTCGGTTGGAACGCCGACGAGATCGAGCACCACGGCATCACGATGCCCGACCGGCGCGCGGTCGCACGGGAACACGTGCTCGCGATGCGCGAGCTCTGGCGCAACAAGACCGCGGAATTCCACGGCGAGTACGTGGACTTCTCACCGTCGTGGTCCTGGCCGAAGCCCGTCGCGCCCGACGGCCCGCCCGTGCTCATCGGCGGTGCACCCGGCCCGAAGATGTTCGCCCACATCGCGGAGTACGCCGACGGTTGGATTCCCATCGGCGGCGCGGGTATCCGTGCC
This sequence comes from Acidimicrobiia bacterium, assembly GCA_025357995.1. GTDB lineage: Bacteria > Actinomycetota > Acidimicrobiia > IMCC26256 > JAENVU01 > JAENVU01. The sequence goes on from JANYLF010000004.1 coordinate 7,139, forward strand.
GCGCTCGACGATCTGCGCCGCGCGTGTGACGCCGTCGGGCGCGACGCCGGCGCGATGCGCATCGTTCCCTTCGGCACCATTCCGGATCCCGGCAAGCTCGACTACTACACGAGCCTCGGCATCAGGGAGATCGTGCTGCGCATTCCCGGCGGCACCGCGTCGACGGTCCTCCCCATCCTCGACGAGTACGCGGAGTTGACCCGATGAGTCAAACTGCCGCGATCGTCGAACTCACGGTGGCCGACGAACCCGATGCCTGGCGCGCCGCGGGTTTCGCCGTCGAGGGCGATACCGCGCAGGTCGGAGCGATCGCGTTGCGATTCGTCGGCCGCGACGTTGCGTCGAAAGGCGTCCGGAACTGGACGTGGTCGGATCTCCCCGGCGATGGTCCGGTCGACGGTTTGCGCACCGCCACGCGCGGCTCGGAGTACGCGACGCCCGCCGCCCATCCGAACGGCTCCACTATCATCGATCACGTGGTCGTGGTCACGCCGAACCTCGAACGCACGGTCCCCGCCTTCGAAGCGCGTGGACTCGAAGTACGACGCGTGCGTCACACTGACCAGTACGGTCCCGCATTTCGCCAAGTATTCTTCCGCGGCGGCGAGACGATCATCGAGCTCATCGGCCCGGATGTCGCGGCCGCCGGAGACGATCGCGACGCGCACTTCTACGGACTCGCGTTCACCGTCGCCGATCTCGATGCCACCGCCGCTGTGCTTGGGGCGCACCTCGGCTCGATCAAGGACGCAGTACAGGAAGGCCGTCGGATTGCCACCCTGCGCCACCTCGACCTCGCCATCTCCGTGCCCGTCGCCTTCATGAGCGCGTAGCGCCCACTCGCGTCAGCCCGGCTGCTCGAACTCGTAGCGGGTGATCTCGGCCACCGCGCGATACCCGAGCGCGCGGTAGACGGAGTTCGAACCAGGGTTGGCGAGGTCGGTGTACAGCAGACAGCGCAACCCGTCGTCGCGAGCCGAAGCTGAGACTTCGCCGACCAACGCCGACGCGTAGCCACAGCGGCGCGCGGCGGGCGGCGTGTACACCGGTCCGATACGCACCGCTCCGGCCACCGCCTGTGAAACGCCAAGGAAGGAAACGGGGCCTTCGTGTTCCCAGAGCCACAGCTCATCCGCGGCGAGGCGGCGATCGACGGTGGTTGCGACGTCGGCCGCCGGAACGGGCTCCGCCTCGTTCTCGAACTCCTCACCCCACCGCAGCGCGAGTGCGCGGTCGGCCGCGGTACATCTGCGGGCCCAGCCTCCCGGGACTCGCGCGTCGGTCACACGAGCAACTTCGTAGAGGCGCATTCCCTCGGCCGGCCGCGCACCGACCCGCACGCGTTCGGTCCACTGCCCGGTGAACGCGGCGGTCGTCGCGGCCTCACCGTTCACCCCGGGCAGCGCCACGCCTTGATCGGCAATGGCGTTGGCCGCGGCGCTCGCCGCCGACGACGTCATCGGTGTCACGGTGGCGAAGAAATGGAGGGGCGACTGGAAGACCACACCGACGACCATGTCCTCTTCTTGCACAGTCCAGAACCGTCCGGCGTCGCCGGTCGCCGCACATCGATGCAACAACGTGAGCACGAGGTTGTGATGTACCGGCTCGCGGGCCAGGAAATCTCCGGCAATACCCAGCACCACGGTTGCATCGTCGAACGCGTTCACGTCGATCGCCATGCCGTCATGATGACCGAGCGGGACCGCCTCCCGGCGCGATTTCTTCAGTCCACGGGGAGCGACCACGCGACGCGCGTCTTGCTGCGCCGATATCCCTGGGCCTCGTACAGCCCGAGCGCGCCAGTGGGATTCTCCGCGTCCACATCGAGCGCCGCGAACTCCAACCCTTCCACCGCGAACGCACCCGCCGTCGCGCTCAGGAGCGCCGTGGCGATCCCTTGACCGCGCCATGGTCGGCGCACGCCAAGCTGGTGTGTCCACCCCTCGCTGAATCCCAGCGCGCCGAAGTCGTCGGGGTGAATCGAATTCAACACGTACCCCGCGATCTCGTCACCGGCGAACACGAGGTACGAGCAGTCGGCGCGGAAATCGTGATGACCGGTGACCCACGAACCCCACGTCTCCACGTCGAGCTCACTCGATGCGAAATGATCGCGAAACGCTTCGTTATGCGCCCGGCGTGCTGCGTCATCGTGGGCAAAGTCGTACCCGATCATGCGCAGACCATCACTCAACGCGACCGGCATCACCGTCGGGCCCAACGGCCGCCGCATCTCGTGGTAGTAGCGCAGAGGCGCGAACCGGAACGCCTGGAACAGCTCGGTGCGGCTCGTATCGGCCTCCGACGCGGAGAGCTCGAGCCACGCACGCCCGGTGGAGCGTTGTTCCGCGGCCACCTCGGTTCCGCGTTCCGCTTGCCACGCGACGAGCTCCATTCCCACACCAACGCCGCGCGCATCGGGAATCACCGCGCCGTCGAGCAACACACGGCGCTGGTGCGCGCTCGGCAGACACAGCACCGTCCCCCACGCGACGACCCGACCATCACTCCAACCGAGTCGCGCGTCACGGGCCGCGTCGAAGTACGAGAGGCCGATCTGATCCTCGAGGTCTTGACGTCCGAGCACCTCGCCGGTTCGATCGACGGCTTCGATCGCGTGCAGCGCGTCGACCCACGCGTCCAGGTCTCCGGCGTCGGGCCCCCGCCATTCCACGTGCATCGCCCGAGTCTGCCTCGCGGCCGCGAGATTCGGCGGGACCAACCGCCAAGCAAGACTTACAGACGTTCAATGATCGTGACGTTGGCCTGGCCGCCGCCTTCGCACATGGTTTGGAGCCCGTAGCGACCGCCGGTGCGTTCCAGCTCATTCAGCAACGTGGTCATCAGTCGGACGCCGGTGGCGCCGAGCGGGTGGCCGAGGGCGATCGCACCGCCGTTCACGTTGACCTTCGCAAGATCCGCGCCGGTCTCCTGCTGCCATGCGAGCACCACCGAGGCAAACGCCTCATTGATCTCGACCAGGTCGATGTCGGCCAACGTCATGCCCGACTTCTCGAGCGCGTACGCCGTCGCCGGAATGGGCGCCGAGAGCATGAAGATCGGGTCGTCGCCGCGTACCGAGAGGTGGTGGATACGGGCCCGCGGCGTGAAGCCGTGGTCCTTCACCGCCTGTTCGGACGCGACGAGCATCGCACTGGCGGCATCGGAAATCTGCGACGCCATCGCGGCCGTAATGCGGCCGCCTTCGATGAGCGGCTTGAGCGAACGAATCTTCTCCCAATTGGGTTCGCGCGGGCCCTCGTCGAACGTCGACTCACCAAACGGGATGATCTCGTTGTCGAAGCGACCTTCGGCGCGCGCTCGCAGCGCGCGCTCGTGCGATTCCACCGCGAACGCTTCCATCGCGTCGCGGGTGATGCCCCACTTCTCCGCAATGAGCTCGGCACCGCGGAACTGGCTCACCTCTTGCGTGCCGTAGCGATCGACCCAACCCTTGCTGGTGCTGAACGGGTCGGTGAAGCCGAACTGCTCGGCGACGCTCATCGCGGAGGAGATCGGGATCATGCTCATGTTCTGCACTCCGCCGGCCACCACGAGGTCTTGCGTGCCGCTCATCACACCCTGCGCGGCGAAGTGCACGGCCTGTTGGCTCGAGCCGTACTGGCGGTCGACGGTCGTGCCCGGCACTTCCTCTGGGAGCCCCGCGGCGAGCCAACACGTGCGCGCGATGTCGCCCGCTTGGGGGCCGATCGCGTCGAGGCAACCGAACACCACGTCTTCGACCGCGGCCGGATCGAAATCGTTGCGCTCGACGATCGCCTTCAACACATGCGCGCCGAGATCCGCGGGATGCACCTGGCTCAGCGAACCGCCACGCCGTCCGACGGGCGTACGCACCGCATCAACGATGTAAGCCTCCGTCATTTCTGCTCCTCCGCTCGGATGACCATGTAGGCGTGATCGTCGGGACGCTCCGGAGCTGCTCGCCCTTCGGGCTCGGGTGTGCGCAAGGTTGGGGTGGTCATCCAGTGTTTCCTTCCGCTCTGATGTTGACGTCAAGGATCGCGCGGGCGACGCGGTCACGATGCCACGCGGCGCCGCCCCATGTACCAACCAGCGCCCACGCCCGTTTCATCCAGAGGTGGAGGTCGTGCTCGTACGAGTACCCGATCGCGCCGTGGCATTGGAGCGCGGCGCGGGTTGTGAGAGTGGCCGCGTCGGCGGTTTGGGCCTTCGCCATCGAGACGTGCAGCGGTGCCGACGGGTCGCCCACACTCATCGAATACGCGGCGCGGTAGACGAGCGGTGCCGCGAACTCCAACGCGATGCGCACGTCGGCCAGGCGATGCTTGATCGCTTGGAACGAGCCGATCGGCACGCCGAACTGGCGACGGTCGGTCACGTACGCCACGGTCAGGTCGAGCATGGCGCGGGACAATCCGAGGAGCTGCGCCGCGTAGCCGAGATTGCCGCGCCAGAACGCGAGTGAGAGTTCCTCGCGAGTGAGCGGACGGGATTCGCTCGCATCCACCAGTCGCATCAGCCGTCGACTGGCGTCGACGGAGCTCTTCGCTTCGAAGACGGAGGTCGTGCCAATCGCGACGCACGGGTCCGGGTCGAGTCGGATCACCACGTCGGCCGTCGCGCCGTACGGGATCAGCGGATCGCCGGCGGTGACGGTGACCAGCCCTCCGACCACATCCGGATGGTCGGCCACCACGATCGGCGCGCCCACGAGGACGTGTTCCACGAATGGCTCGGGAAGCGCGGCGCGACCAACTTCTTCGGCCAAGAGCACGACGTCGAGCTCGCCGAGCCCCAGGCCACCGTCGGCCTCCGGGACCAGCGCACCGAGGACGCCCATCTCGCCGAGCGCGGTCCAGGCCGCGC
>JANYLF010000111.1 GCA_025357995.1 Acidimicrobiia bacterium
CGTGAGCGAGGTGTATACGGCGGTGAACGCCGACGCGTCGGCGCGTACGTACACGGTCGACGGCCGCGACTACCTCCGTGCGTCTCGTGATGCCGAGTCCCGCGGCCACGAGATCGTCGGCATCTGGCACTCGCACACCCACACCGATCCCTACCCGTCGCCCACGGACGTGCGCAGCGCGGTCGACCCGATGTGGATCTACGTGATCGTGTCGCTGCGCGACGAGGCCCCCATGCTCCGGGCCTACCGCATCCGCGACGAAGTCATTGCGGAGACGCAAGTAGTCATCGTTTGATATTGGGCGACGCCCGACCGGCGCGGGGCCGGAGCCTGCGGAGGCGTACCGCGAGGCAGCGTCCCGACACGGCGCGCGCTTGGGACATCCGAGCGGACGAGCAATCAAGAGGTGTCGCAGGTCACGTCATCGGGATATTCGGGAATGTTGACCTATCGGGTCACGGTTATAGGCTCGCATGATGGCTGTTGAAGTTCGTCTTCCCACCCTGCTGCGGGTCCATGCCGATGGAGCCGCGTCGGTCCATGCCGACGGCGCGACCGTCGGTGAGGTGTTCCGCGCGCTCACGTCGGAGCATCCCGGGCTCGCGGATCAACTGGTCGACGCCGACGGCACGCTTCACAAGTTCGTCAACGTCTACGTGAACGACGACGACATTCGGTATCTCGACAAGCTCGCGACCCCGGTGACCGACCGCGACGTGGTGTCGATCCTGCCCGCCGTCGCGGGTGGCTAGTCACCCGACCGGCGCACGATGAGATACGAGAGCATCCTCGATCTCATCGGTAACACCCCGCTCGTGGGTGTGCACGCGCTCAGTCCGAATCCGAACGTCAAGATCTACGCGAAGCTCGAAGGGCAGAACCCGGGCGGGAGTTCCAAGGACCGCATCGCGCGCAAGATGGTCGAGCTCGCGGAGCGTGACGGTGTCTTGACTCCGGGTGCGACGATCCTCGAACCGTCGTCGGGCAACACCGGCATCGGGCTCGCGCTCGTTGCGAAACTGCGCGGCTACCGCCTCCGGATCGTGATGCCGGACAATGTGAGTGTGGAACGGCGCCAGCTGCTCGAGATCTTTGGTGCGGAGGTCACGTTGAGTCCCGGCGAAGAGGGCAGCAACGGCGCGATTCGGCGCGCGCAGGAGATCGCGGCAGCGGAACCCGACTACGTGTTTCTGTATCAGTACGGAAATCCGGCGAACCCACTCGCGCACTACGAAGGCACTGGTCCCGAAATCTGGACCGACTGCCCCGAGGTCGACGTATTCGTCGCCGGCCTCGGTACCAGCGGCACGTTGATGGGTGTCGGTCGGTATCTCCGTGAACGCAAGCCCGAGGTGCAGATCGTGGCCGTCGAGCCCCCGGCGGGGGAGTTGGTGCAGGGCCTGCGCAACCTCGACGACGGATTCGTCCCGCCGATCTTCGACGCCGACGTGCTGAACCGCAAGACCATCGTGCGCAATCGCGAATCGGTCGAGTGGACGCGTCGTTTGCTGAACGAATGTGGCGTGTTCGCGGGGATCTCGTCCGGCGCGGCGGTCGCAGGCGCGGCCACGGTCGCGGCGCGCATGGAGTCGGGCACGATCGTCACGCTGTTGCCCGACGGCGGTTGGAAGTACTTGTCGTCCGGTGCGTGGACCGATGATCTCGATGTGGTCGAGGAACGCGCGAGCCGCATCAACTACTGGTGAGGACCGCGGCAGAGATCGAGCACGCGGCTGTGGTACTGCGGGCGGGCCAACTCGTTGCGTTCCCGACCGAGACGGTGTACGGACTCGGTGCCGACGCGACGAACGCGTCGGCACTGCATCGGTTGTACGCCGCGAAGGGTCGCCCCGCCGACCACCCGGTCATCGTGCATCTCGGTGCGGGCGCGGACCTCGAGGCGTGGGCGACGGAGGTTCCGGAGGCGGCTCGCGCACTCGCCGGCGCGTTCTGGCCTGGTCCACTCACCCTGGTGCTCCGGGCCGCGCCTCACGTGTCACGGGTCGCGACCGGCGGCCTCGAGACGGTTGGTCTGCGGGTTCCCGGGCATCCCGTGGCGATCGCGTTGCTCGCGGCGTTCGGCGGCGGCATCGCGGCGCCGTCCGCGAATCGGTTCGGCCGCGTGAGCTCGACGACGGCGGAAGCGGTGAGGCGTGAGTTCGGCGGCGAGGTGGAGACCGTGCTCGACGGCGCGTGCGCGGTCGGTATCGAATCGACCATCGTCGATTGCAGCGTCGACGAGCCGCGGGTACTGCGTCCCGGCGCGATCACACTCGAACACATCGCCGACCTCCTTGGCGCGAGGCCGGAGCTTGGCGGCGCAACCCGCGCGCCGGGAACGCTGGCCACGCATTACGCGCCGGACGCCCGCATCGAGATCGTGACCGCGAGCGAGCTCGAAGCGCGGATCCACGAGCTCGATGACACCAACGTGACGTTCGGTGTCATCACGTTCGGCCCGGAGCCCCACCCGGTCGGCCCGACGAACGCTGTGACGTTGGCCACGCCGGCGTCCATCGAGGAGTACGCGAACGTCCTCTACTCGACGCTCCGGAAGGCCGATGATCTGGGCATGGATGTGGTGTTGGCAGTCGCGCCACCCGTCGATGGGCTGGGTGCCGCGGTGATGGATCGACTCGGTCGCGCGGCGGCCGGCCGGTAGCGTGCAACGATGGTGACCACGCCAACGGGGGAGGCGAGGCCGATCGGAGTCTTCGACTCCGGTCTCGGCGGCTTGACCGTCCTTCGGGCACTCATCGATCTCCTGCCCGACGCGTCGACGATCTATTTCGGCGACACGGGCCGCTTTCCCTACGGTTCGAAACCCGCAGACGACGTCCTGAAGTATTCGCTCGAGATCTCGGACCTCCTGGTCGATCGGGGTGTGGCGCTGATCGTCGTCGCCTGCAATAGCGCGACCTCGGTCGCGCTCGAAGCGTTGAGTTCGCGCTACGAGATTCCGGTCATCGGGGTCGTAGAGCCGGGCATGCGCGCGGCGGCGTCTATCACGACGTCGGGCCGCGTGGCTGTGATCGGAACCGTCGGGACAGTGGCGAGCGGCGCGTACCAACGCGCGGCCGCCAACGTCGGTGTGGAGCTCACGTGCGCGGCGTGCCCGGGTTTTGTCGAGTTCGTGGAGTCCGGTGACGTCGATTCGGACCAGGTCCATGTGCTGGCGGAACGCCTCCTCGAACCCGTCCGCCGCGCCGGCGTCGACACGCTCGTACTCGGCTGTACCCACTACCCGCTGTTGGCCCGCACGATCGCCGATGTGATGGGCCCCGACATCGTCTTGGTGTCGAGCGCGGACGAGACAGCCTTCGCGGCCCGCGACCTGATTGGTGACGCGGCTTGCGAGTCATCCGCGCCGCCGCGCGAGCATCGATTCATGACGTCCGGCGACGCGGAGAGATTCGCGGCGTTGGCCGGTCGGTTCCTCGGTCCCGAAGTTGGCGCGGTGGAGGCATGGCGATGGAGCTGACCGTGCTCGGTTGCTCTGGCTCGTACGGCGCGGCCGAGGTCGGTGGCGCGTGCAGTGGGTATCTCGTGCGCGAGGGCGACACGACGATTTGGATGGATTGCGGGAACGGCAGTTTCGTGAATCTCCAACGTCATGTGGACCCGGCCGATCTCACAGCCGTCGTCATCACCCACGAGCACCCCGATCATTGCGTGGACGTCTACGGGCTCCACGTGTTGCTCCGATACGGACTCGAGCGATCGGGGGTGCCGCTCTATGCGCCGGCGGGCGCGGAGGAACGGCTGGGCGCGCTCGTGCAGTGGGGCGACACGTTTGCGTGGCACGCGATCGACGACGGCGCGCGCACCACGATCGGGGACATGTCGCTGGCGTTTTCGCGTACGGATCATCCGCCGCCCACGTACGCCGTCGAAGTGACCGGACCCGACGACCATCGGCTCGTATACACATCGGATACCGGTCCGGGCTGGTCGGTCGACGCGTTCGCTCCCGGCGCCGAGCTCGTGCTCTCCGAATCGTCGTACGAGCATGCCGACCGACGCTCGCCGATCCATCTTTCGGGTCGGCAAGCCGGCGAGGCGGCGCGTGCGGCGCGAGCGGAGCGGCTGGTCCTGACGCATCTCTGGCCTCGGGTCGACCCGAACGTGGTAGCTGAGGAAGGATCGGACGCGTTCGGCGCCGCGGTCGGAGTGGCCGCGGTTGACCTCACCGTCACGATCTGAGCGCGACCTCGTACCGAAAGGCACCAATGGGAATTCGTCACGATGGGCGCGAGCCCGATCAGCTTCGCTCGCTCACGTTCACGCGTGACTTCACGGAGTTGGCCATGGGTTCGGTGCTCGTCGAGTTCGGCCGCACGCGCGTCTTGTGCACCGCGTCGGTCGAGGAGCGGGTGCCCCCATGGTTGCGGGGCACGGGCAAGGGTTGGGTGACGGCCGAGTACTCGATGCTCCCCGGCTCGACGCCGGAGCGCGTGAACCGGGAAGCTGCGAAGGGCAAGCAGAGCGGTCGCACACAGGAGATTCAACGCCTGATCGGGCGATCGTTGCGCGCGGTCACCGATCTGTCGCTCTTGCCCGACGTGCAGATCACCGTCGACTGCGACGCCCTCCAAGCCGACGGCGGCACTCGGACCGCGTCGATCTGCGGTGGCTTTCTCGCACTCCACGACGCGTTTTCACGTCTCGTCGCGGCGCGCAAGCTCCGTGAACACCCGATGCAGGACTACTGCGCGGCGATCTCGGTCGGGGTGGTGGGTGCGCTCCCGAGCCTGGACTTGGACTACGTCGAGGACTCGGGCGCCGACGTCGACATGAACGTCGTGATGACGGGATCGGGTGGATTCATCGAAGTCCAGGGGACCGCGGAGGGCGCGGTGTTCAGTCGCGCCGAGTTGGACTCCCTGCTCGGGCTGGCCGAGTTGGGAATCAACCAGATCTTCGATCTGCAACGTGAGCTCCTGAGCGTGCCCCCGACCCCGCGATGAGCAAGCGGTGAGGGAACGGATCGTCGTCGCAACTGCGAACCCGGACAAGGCCGGCGAGATTGGTCATGCCCTCGTTGACGCCGGTATGGAGCTGGTGGAGCGGCCGTCCGACGTTCCCGAAGTGGAAGAGTCGGGTGCCACGCTCGAGGCCAATGCTCGGCTCAAGGCCGAGGCCTTGAGCACTGCGACCGACTTACCCGCGCTGGCCGACGACACCGGGCTCGAGGTCGACGCGCTTGGCGGTGCACCCGGCGTGTGGAGTGCGCGCTACGCCGGCGAACAGGCCACGTACGCCGACAACGTCGAGAAGTTGTTGTTCGAGATGGCCGCCGCGAAGCGCAACGCGCGCACCGCCCGGTTTCGAACGGTGCTCGTTCTCGCCTGGCCGGACGGCCGGGAGCTCGTGGTCGACGGCGTTGTAGAAGGCGTCATCGCCGAGGCGGCGCGGGGTACCGAAGGATTCGGATACGACCCCGTGTTCGTTCCTGCCGGTGGAGGCGGCCGCACGTTCGCCGAGATGGACCGGGCCGAGAAGGCGCGATTGTCGCATCGGGGCCGGGCGTTGCGGGCGTTGGTCACACGGTTGCGCGAGGCTGACCCCACCGATTCCGAGGAGTAACGCACGTGCCACTCGACCCCCAAGCGCAGATGGTGATCGACCAGATCGAGGCCTTGGGCTTTGGCGAGTTCACGGAGGAGACCGATCCGGTCCAGGTGCGTTCCATGATGGATGCGGCCGCGCCGCGCAGTTCGATCACACTGCATGAGGTCTCGGATCGCGAGATCCCCGGTCCGCGCGGGCCGATCCCGATTCGCATCTATCGACCCGTTGGCGACGCGCCCAAACCCGTGATCCTGTACGCGCACGGTGGCGGATGGGTGCTCGGATCGCTCGAGACCCATGACGACGCATGCCGCGGGCTCGCTGCCGGCGTCGAAGCGATCGTCGTCTCGGTCGACTATCGACTGGCTCCCGAACATCGATTCCCGGCCGCGATCGACGACTACCTCGCGGCGATGGCATGGACGTACGCGCACGCACCGTCGTTCGGCGGTGACCCTGATCGCATCGCGGTCGCGGGCGACAGCGCCGGCGGCAACCTCGCCGCGATCGGCGCACAGGACGCGCGGGCACGCGGCGTGGCCGTCGCGTT
>JANYLF010000188.1 GCA_025357995.1 Acidimicrobiia bacterium
CGCTTCGAACGCGGCCTGGGTGGGGTTCATGATCCGCGTGTAGATATTGCCGAGCTCGGCGAGTCCGAAGAGGTTCGCGGCGTGGTCGGTGTCGCGGAACACGTACGACGTCGTCTGATAGATCGGAACCGCGCGCGCACCGACCACGCCGCGAACCTCTTCGGACTCGCCGAGCTCGGCAATATCTACACGCGGATCATGAACCCCACCCAGGCCGCGTTCGAAGCGCGCGTCGCCGCGCTCGAAGGCGGCATCGGCTCGTTGGCGACCGCAAGCGGCATGGCCGCCCAGACGATCGCGCTGCTCAACCTGGCCGAGAACGGTGGGCACATCGTTTCCAGCTCATCGCTCTACGGCGGTACGTACAGCCAACTGCACTACACGTTCCCGAAGTTGGGGGTTGAGATCTCGTTTGTCGACGACCCCGACGACCTCAACGCGTGGAAGGCGGCGATCCGGCCGAACACGAAGGCGTTCTACGGCGAGACCATCGGGAACCCGAAGGGTGACATCCTCGACTTCGCCGGGATTTCCGACATCGCGCACGACGCGGGAATCCCGCTCGTCGTCGACAACACGCTCGCGTCGCCGTATCTCTGCCAGCCGCTCTCGCACGGCGCCGACATCGTGACGCATTCGGCCACCAAGTTCATCGGCGGTCACGGCACGTCGATCGGCGGCATCATCGTCGACGGCGGCACGTTCGACTACGAGGGCAGCGGCCGCTTTCCCAACTTCACCGAACCCGACCCGAGTTACCACGGGCTCGTGTTCTCACAACTCCCCGACGCGCTGTGGCCCGCTCGCTACATCCTCAAAGCGCGGCTCACGTACATGCGCGATCTCGGTGCGGCGATCTCGCCGTTCAACGCGTTCCTGATGATCCAAGGCCTCGAAACGTTGAGCCTGCGGATGGAACGACACTCGCAGAACGCACTGGCCGTCGCGCAGTGGCTCGAAGCGCGTGACGAGGTGGAGTGGATCGCGTACCCGGGACTCGCCTCGAGCAAGTGGAACGCGCGCGCCAAGCAATATCTCACCAACGGGTTCGGCGCCATCATCGCGTTCGGCATCAAGGGCGGGCTCGAGGCGGGCAAGGCATTCATCAACAACCTCGAACTGATCAGCCATTTGGCCAACGTCGGCGATGCCCGCACCCTCGCGATTCACCCGGCGAGCACCACCCACCAACAGCTCACCGTCGACGAGCAGGCCACCGCGGGAGTCACGCCCGAACTCGTGCGGCTCTCGATCGGCATCGAGTCCATCGACGACATCAAAGCCGACATCGACGCCGGTTTCCGCGCCGCGAAGGGCGCGTAGCTCATCGCCGCATCGATCCCAGTCACGGGAGCGTGGCGGCCCGGCGATCATCCCGGCCGTCGGCAGTTCGCGACGCTGTTCGACGCGCGGCCGCATGTGTTGGAGGCGGGCGGTCGCCTCGCCAATGTGACCGTCGCGTACGAAACTTGGGGCGAACTCAACGCGACACGTTCCAACGCAGTGCTGGTGCTGCACGCCCTCACCGGAGACAGTCACGCCACCGGCGCGCCCGGGCCGGGCCACACCCAGCCCGGGTGGTGGCAACGAGTGGTCGGCCCCGGACTTGCGCTCGACACGGATCGGTACCTCGTGGTGTGTCCGAACGTGCTCGGCGGATGCCAGGGCACCACCGGACCCGCGTCGAACGATCCCGCGACGGGGCGACCGTACGGTTCGCAGTTCCCGGTGATCACGATTCGCGACCAAGTGGTCGTCGAGGCGGCGCTCGCGACGCAGATGGGCATCGAGTGCTGGCACGCGGTCGTCGGCGGTTCAATGGGCGGTCAACGCGCGCTCGAGTGGGCGGTGTCGTTCCCCGAGCGTGTCCCGCGCGCCGCGATCATCGCGTGTGGCGCGCAAGCAACCGCCGAGGAGATCGCGTTGTGCTCACTGCAAGTACGCGCGATCCGCTCCGACCCCGCGTTTCGTGACGGCGACTACTACGACACCGAGCCGGGCGACGGCCCGTGGCGCGGAATGTCGTTGGCTCGGGGCATCGGTCAAGTGTCGTACCGATCCGAGCTGGAACTCGATCAACGATTTGGTCGTGGCCATCAAGGAGACGAGCAACCGTTGAACGGCGGGCGCTACGCGATCGAGTCGTACCTCGAACATCACGGCGAGAAGCTCGCTGACCGGTTCGACGCGAACACCTACATCACGTTGTCCCAAGCGATGAATCATCACGACGTCGGCCGGGGCCGCGGGGGTATCACCAGCGCGCTGCGCCGAATCCGCGCGCGGGTGTCCGTGGCAGGCATCTCATCGGATCGGCTCTATCCGCTCCGACTCCAACAAGAGCTCGCCGACCTGATCCCGGGCGCGGCGGAACTCACGGTGATCGAATCACTCGACGGCCACGACGGTTTCCTCACCGAGCACGAGCAAGTGAGCACCGTCATCCGCACCGCCCTCACCTAACCCGCTGAGCATCAGGGGTCGATGGGGCGGCGGCCTTCGAAGGCGCGCCCGAGTGTGACTTCGTCGGCATATTCGAGGTCTCCACCCACGGGAAGCCCGCTCGCAAGTCTCGTGATCCGCGCGTCGCTCGTCGCGAGCGCGCGGGCCAGGTACATCGCGGTCACCTCCCCGTCGGTGTTGGGATTCGTCGCGAGGATTACCTCGGTCACACCGTCGTCGCGCACGCGCGCGAGCAATTCCTTGATGCGGAGTTGATCGGGACCGATGCCCTCGATCGGCGAGATAGTTCCCTGGAGCACGTGGTATGCACCGCGGAACTCGTGGGTGCGCTCGACGGCCACGATGTCGCGCGGCTCTTCCACCACGCAGATCACGGTCGAGTCGCGTCGCTCGTCGAGACAGAACTGACAGAGTTCACCTTCGGCAATGTTGAAACACCGCCGACACCACGTGATCTTTTCCTTTACCTCCACGATCGAACCCGCGAGCCGGCGGGCGTCCTCCGGCGCGGCGCGTAAGAGATAGAAGGCGATGCGTTGCGCCGACTTGGGTCCCACTCCGGGCAGCCGCCCGAGTTCGTCGATGAGGCGTTGGACCGGTCCCGCGTAGACCGACGTCACCTAGCTGGCCGAGCCGTGCATCAGCACCGACACGTCAACCCAGTCCGAACGCGCTGAGGTCGATCCCACCCGTGACCCCACCCATGCGCTCGGATTGCAATGCCTGCGCGGCGCGGTTCGCGTCGGCCACGGCCGCGACCACGAGATCCTGGAGCATCTCGATGTCGTCCGGGTCGACCACATCGGCAGATATCACGATCGAGAGCAGATCGCCCGTCCCGCTCACCGTGGCCGTCACCATGCCACCACCGGCGGTACCGTCGACCGTCGTCTCGGCCAGCGCCGCCTGGGCCGCGAACATGTCTTCCTGCATCTGCTGGACCTGACGCATCATGTTGTTCATCGGCGGCTTCGATTTGGCCACGGCAATCCCCTAGGACTTCGGCTGCTCTTCCACGACCGTCGCGCCGAAGGTATCGGCGAGACGCGACAGCGAATCTACCGCCGGACCTTCCGTGATCGGCGCGTCCACGAGTTGTTCCGGGTCGACGAGATCAATTGCATCATCGATCTCGGCAAGCGGTTCGGGATCGGGCCCGACCGATTGACGACGGTGGGGCGGTCCGTCTTCGGCGCCCCACTCGTGCGGCGCGAACGAGAACCGTGGTGCGGAGCCCAGCTCGCGGATGAATGCCTCACGGATCGCGTCGGCATCCTTCTGGAACTTCGGCCGCACGATGTCGATATGGGTACGCGCCACTCCGAACACGATCACATTTCCGTCGACACGTACGGGCTGCGCCTCCATAATCGAGGTCTTCAACCCACGCGACAGGCTCTCCAGCACGCTGGCCCACGCCACAATCGCGTCGTCGAGATCGAACGTGACCTCGGCGACCGGTTCCTCGACCGGAGCCGGTGAGGGCGCGACGGTCCCACGCGGATCGGGATCGGGAGCCGACGCCGCCGCCGCCTTGCGCAGAGCACCCAGCGCCGGTGGTTTCGTGGGACGCCCGCCGGACTCAGTGGACGCAACCGGCGCGGGAGACGCAACCGGCGCGGCGGACGCAGCCGGAGCGGGAGACGCAGCCGGAGCGGACGGCGGCGCGTTCGCCGGCTTCGCCGTCGGTCGAGGCGTGCCGTCGGCCACGAGCGCTTCGAGACGCTCCACGCGGTCGGCGATCGTGGCCAGCGCGACATTGCTCTCGCGACGCGCCAACCGCACGAGCGCGATCTCCAACACCAGGCGCGGGTCGGCGGCGTCGATCCCACGCATGTCGACCACGGCCTGACCCAGCGTCTCGAGCGCGCGGACCAGGGTGGCATTCCCCATCGCCTCGCCGACGGCGCGTATACGCGCCTGCACGTCCTCCGGTTCGTCGAGGGCCACTCGTCCACCACCCGCTACCAACAGAAACGCGTCTCGCAATGCGGCGAGCAGACCCTCGGCGATACGACGGGGATCGTGCGCGGCATCGAGCAGCGCCGCGAGACCGACGAGGACACCCGGAACATCGTGCGTGGCAATCGCGTCGAGAATCTCCATACGCATCTCGAACGGCGCACCACCGAGGGCCGCCTCCACTGCCGGAACGGTGACGGCGCCCCCACCGGCGAGCACGAGATCCAACAGGGACTCCGAATCGCGCGCCGATCCTCCGGCTGCGCGCGCGACGAGCACGAGCGCGTCCGGCTCGTACGCCACTCCCTCGTCGTCGAGGATCGAGGCCAACAGCCCGCTGATCTCGTCGACAGTGAGATACTTGAACTCGAAATGCTGCGTACGCGATCGAATCGTCGGCAGCACCTTCTCCGGTTCTGTCGTCGCGAGAATGAACACCACGTGCGCCGGCGGTTCCTCCAGTGTCTTGAGCAGAGTGTTCGAGGCGGCCGGTGTGAGCATGTGCACTTCGTCGAGGAGATAGACCTTGCGTTTCGAGGTGGCACCGAGACCGAGGCTGATGCGAGACACCAGATCTCGCGCCTCGTCCACCCCGCGCTGAGACGCGGCATCCATCTCGATGAGGTCGCCGAAGGTGCCTGCGGTGATCGCGACGCAGTTCTCGCACTGACCGCACGGTTCGCCGTCGACACCGAGGTCGAGGCAGTTCAGCGCTTTGGCGAGAATCCGCGCGGTCGTGGTCTTCCCGTTGCCGCGCGGACCCGAGAACAGATACGCGTGCCCCACCCGACCGTCGCGTACGGCGGTTGCCAAGGCAGTCGAAATATGTTCCTGGCCGACGAGTTCACCAAACCGTTGCGGTCGGTACTTGCGGTAGAGGGCTTGGAACGCCATGCCCGACCCTATCGAGCCAAGGCGGTGACAGCGTCGGTCGGCGGTGGCGGCACGACCACGGGAGTCGCCGTGAGGTCGACGAACGTCGCCGACGTCCCAGGCTGGAGATGACCGATATACGCACCGGGGTAACCGACCGCCGGCGCGTCAGCGGGAAGGCGGACCGAGCCTCCGAAGTGTGGGTCACCCCACGCCGGCTCGTCGACCGCGACGCGCCACGCCTTGAACGTGAACGTACGACCCACGACCCGCGCGCACACACGCCAGGGAAGCGGTTGAGGAGTCGGCGGAGCGCCGGGCCTCGACAACGCGCCGGCGAGGTTCACGCTCGCGATCTGGAGCATTCGCGCCGTCGCAGAATCCCATACGTGCACGTTGAAGACCCACGAGCCGAAGGGAAAGACGTTCTTGGTGACGGTGATGGCCTGCGCGCCACCACCGGGTCGTTCCGAGATGCGGACCGCGACACCTTGCTGCAACCGATCGCTCGACTCGCGGCTCCACGTGGCGCACGACGTGACGTCCCGACGACTCACTGCGTCAGCCGGCCAGAACACGGTGCGCAAGTTGCCACCAACCGCGGTCTGGCGACTCATCGACACGTTGATGGTGTTTCCGATCGTGTCGTACACGTAGCCGTCGGTGCCGTCGGGTGTGAGCACCGCGGCGCGCAGGATCGTCGGCGGCGAAGTTCGGGCGCCACCAATTGACGGGAACGACGCAACGCTCACTGTCGCCAACGCGAGCACAGCAAATGCGCTGGAACGCATGGGCGCACGCACGCGAGGCGGCGTGGTCAAGGCGCGTGGTCGCGCCGGGGCTCGGGCCCTCTCCGCCATGGAGCGGAGCGTATCGGCGCGGGCCGATCGATCCGGTGACCGCCTGTGGGCGCGAATGCGAATGCGGACCGTGCACCCGCCGTCGACAAGACGCAATGGAGCGCGGGTCTCGTCGCCGGCTCAGACCAGGCAACCCTGCGGCACACGAGAGGGCCCGCTGAGAGCTGCTTCCTTCCGGACCTGACTCGGTTCACGAGATCTCGTTGCGCAGGACCCGGCCCTCGACGCTGCGTGCGAGTCGCCTTCCCCATTCCGGCTCGAGCCTTGGGCGGGGATTCAGCCCCCCATACGTGGATTTGGGGTACAGGGCACCACGGACTCCCCGCTTAGCACGGTCCGCGGGCGCAGGGTATCAGGGGCCGTGCAACTACGATCACCCGCTCGACGATCACGCGTGTGTCACCTGCGATGCGCTCTGCGCACCCCACGTGACACAAGCAGGGTTGCCCGGAGGGGTGCGAGAGCGGCCGAATCGGCACGCTTGGAAAGCGTGTGTGGGGAAACTCACCGAGGGTTCGAATCCCTCTCCCTCCGCTCATTGCACCGGCTCGGACCGTTGTCCTCGAGTCCGGGTCCATCTCAGCTGAGTTGGTTCTTGACGAACGAGCCCGATTGGTCCAGCAGCTCACTTGGCCAATCGTCGTGGTCGCCCTCCCAGAACATGAGCCGCTTGCTGTTCGCGCGGGTCGCGTCGAAGAGGGAGTGCACTCCCGATATTGGGAAGAACTCGTCGTCCGTCATGTTCGCCATCAGCACGTCTGCGTGGTGGAGGCGCGACGCGGCCTCCGTCAGCACCATGCCGAGGGGTGGATCGTCGATGCCTGCGTTGTGCGGGATGCCACCGACGACGAACACCGCCGCCTTGATCGACGGGATGGCGGCAACGATCGGTAGACCGAAGATCGAACCCATCGAAAACCCGACGTAGGCCCGGGCCGGCCCGATCGCCGACAGCGCATCCGCGGCGACCGACCAGTCCTCCACCATCCGTTCGATTGACGAGGAATGCCACAGACGCGGAATATCGGTACCCGCGTTCTCGGGCCTTCGCTCGCCGTGGTCGATGGCGTCGATGCACGCGACCGCGAGTCCGGTTTGTGCCGCGTAGAACCGCGCAATCTGCACGAATCGGGGCGTGTCCTTGCTATGACCGCCTCCGTGACCGAGAAGGAGGACGGCAGTCGCATCGGGCGGCACGTACAACTTGGCTGGGATGCCACCCAGGTCGGTTCGCTCTTCGTGCACCGTGCGAACGGTACCGGTCTAGCGATGATCGGCAGGCAGAGACGCCAGACGATCGAACTCACCGAGCGGGTTCGAAGGCGCTCGCATGCTCTCCGCCAAAGTTCTCTGCGGTTCGACGAAGTTGGCGATATCGCCGCCCGTCGCGTGTCGCGACACACCCACGCATCGGACAGAGGCACCGAAACCACACGTTGCGGATTCTCCTTCTTTCAGTCAGTCCATCAAGGTGGGCGGGCTTGCGCCGTCACATCCAGCATGATGAATTTGTGAAGGTCCCATGTACTCAGGGCGGGACAGGAATGGGGTACTCGTGAATCTCAAAGCAGCGAGCCAACGATTGGGTGTGCACTACCAGACGGCATACAAGTGGGTGCGGTCCGGATCGTTAACGGCCATTCGAGTTGGCGGTCGTTACGAAGTGTCGGAGGCGGCGATCGCGCAGCTCCTGGCCAACCGCGAGTCCGTCGCGACCCAGGCGCTGGTGCACACGTCGGACGTTCGACTCAAGTGCCTCACTGCCACGGACTTCCTCGAAGAACTCGAGGCGATGGCGTCGGATCCCGTGCTGTCGGTGTCGTCCGTGGTGACGTACGCGGCCGAACAAGGCGCTCAGGTACTCGGAGATGTGTGCTTCGTCGGAATCATGAACCGCGATCGGCTCCACGTGGACCGTTACGCGGTCGGTCATCCCGAGCCGGACCGCGCCGCGTTCATGAGCGCCGTCATCGGCTTGACCGGAGACCCGATCACCCTCTCGCGGAGTGCGGTCTCAATGGCGTTCTTCAGGGGACAGACGGTCCGCATCCCTCACGTCGCCCAGGACGAACTCCGATCGGCACTCCTGCCGGAGCTACGTCAATACCTCCCGCAGTATCCATTGCACAGCTTCCTGTCGGCACCGATCATGAGTGCCGACGGGCCCGTCGGTTTCGTCGCGTTCTCCCGCGACACACCGAACCATCCCTATACCGCGATCGACGAGCAGTACGCGGCCGACGTGGGTGAACGCGTCGGACGGCTCGTTGATACCGCGCGCGAGATCGCGTTGGCGTGGAAGATCCGCCGTGAACTTGCCGACGATCTCCGAACGCGAGCCGGACTCGCTAGCGGCGACGGCCAACCGACCACCGACGACATCAACCACCTGTTCGAGCGTCACCTCTCGTCGGCAACGCTGCCCATCGCGGTGTTCGACCCCGAGGGCCGGCTCATCAGTGCAAACCAACCGTCTCTGGAACTCACCGGGTTCTCCCTCCCCAATGTTGTCGGCATGGACATCGAAGCGATCATGCAACTCGACGATCGGCCCGATGATCCCGAGAACTTCGAGCGGCTTGTTTCCGGCGAGTTGGACTATCACGACATCCACGGTGTCGCCGTCTTCGCGAACGGCATCAAGTTCCACTACGCGGCCCACCGCGCCGCGGTACGGCGCCCCGACGCGTCGCTGTATTGCATTCTCACGGTCAACCGCGTCCTGCATGTGCCCGCGAAGCCCGAGGAGTTCATTCAGCCCGCCCAGGCTGTCTCAGCCGTCGCCCATGCGAGTTGAGGTCACGGCGAACATTTTCCGGAGTTCAGCATCGCCTCCAGATCGGCGTGAGCCGGTACGAGGATGTGCGGGCAACCGATGTTGGTGTTCCGGGGTCGAGTGAGTCGTCCGTTCACACCTGACACAAGCTCTGACCCCGGAGCATCGGCACAACGTTGAGCTACCGAACATGAGCGGTGCGGGTGGAACCCCTGTGCAACAGCGCCGCCGACAGCCTCGTGTTCAGCTCCCGCTCCGAGTCGTACAGCCGGGCGTTGGCAATCGCGATCGCAGCATGGCCGGCGAAGAGCGACACCGCCCGTACGTCGAACTCGTTGTAGACCCGTTCGGGCGAGCCGCGTAACTCGAGTACACCGAACAGCACATCGCGGTGAATCAGCGGCACGCACAGCGCGCTTTCGACGGGCCCGGTACCCCGGTCGCTGACTCTGCCTTGGATCATGCTCGGGACCCGTCGCCGCGCCACTCCGCCGGCAAGTTCCTCGCCGACTTTGATGCGCGTCCGAATGGCAGTGTCTCCGACCGCGCACACCGCGGCCAAGGTGTCGGGATCCTCGAGCAGCATGATCGAGCCGCTCGACGCCTCGAGGAGTTCGAACGCGCTCGACAAGATCAGCTTGAGCACTTCCTCGATCAGCAACATCGAGTTCATCGCCTCGCCCGCCTCACAAAGCGTTGTCAGCTCCTTGAGCCGATCCGACATCGCCTCGGCGACCACCCGCTCGTTGACCAGCATCTGCGCGAGCCGCCGGAGGTGGTGCTCCTTGTCGATCACGTACGCGGCGAGCGCGACGACCAAGGCGACCGTGCCGACCCGGAACTGGATGCTGTTCGCGATGCCGAGGTGGTGCCCATTGCCCGACGTGAGGATCGCGACACCGGCCGCGAGACACACCAGGCCGGCGAACGCCATCGTCCAGAGCTCGGAACGACGCCGGTCGACGGCCTCCAGGGTGGGCGGCGCGAAGCCCCTCAACCCCGCCGTGCGAGCCTCGTACTCAACCGCGCGATGTCCACTCTCCGTCAGCTCGCCGCGATCGTTCCCGCCGTGGGCGTTGCCGGTGCGATCGCTCATCCGGTGATCACCACCGTCGCGCCGACGACCACCGAGATGTCTGCGGGGGTTGCCAGCGTCAGGGTTTGGGACGGGCCGGTGACCGTGGCGGTCGCGGTGGCCAACGCTGGGCCGGAACTGCCAGAGAGGATCACGTCGATCGTCTTGCCCAGACAGGTCGCCTCGATACCGTCAACGGTGACCCGAACCACCACGCTGCGACCGGTGCCCACGTCGAACGCCGAGCCGTACGTGAGGACAACGCCGTCGTGGTCGCAGCCGGCCACGGTCGTCATATCGGCACCCATACCGCTGGAGCCCGACCCACCGAGACTCGACGCCGACGCCACCGCCGCGCCGAACCCACCGAGCGCGAACACCGCGCCACCGACGAGTGCGACGACCCGGCGCCCGGCGCCGATCTTGCGAGTCGGGCGCGAATCCATTGCATCATCCTTTCGAGGCCCACCTGCTGCGGCTCCAGCACGCTCTACGACGGATCGCGTCCCGACCTGAGGCTCCTCCTTTTTCCAACTTTCTGTCCATCGCTCCGGTTGCGTCCGGGTTCCAATCGATCAAGACTCGGGCCATGCAGCCACTCGCAATCCACCACGTGTCCGTTAACGTGTCCGACGTCGACGCGGCACTCGCGTTCTACACCGACGTCCTCGGCGGCACGCCGCGCGCCGACCGGCCCGACTTCGGATTCGGAGGCGCGTGGATCGACCTCGGCGGTCAGCAGGTGCATCTCATCGAAGCACCGGTCCCGGCCAACGTCGGTCAACACTTCGCGATCCAAGTCGCCGACATCCACGCCACCATCGGCGAGCTACGGGGGCGCGGACTCACGGTCAGCGACGCGACTCCCGTCGCCAACAACCTCCAAGCCTTCCTCAACGACCCATCGGGGAACGCGATCGAGATTCACGAGGTGGGCGCGACCACCTGACCGGAGTCAGACTTCGAGTTCGCTCTTGGTGCGGCCGTGGCGGGACCAGTGCATGTCGGTGCGACCGAGGCGAAACCGTTCGGGCTTCTGGGCGTCGGCCAGCACATCGGTCTCCAACCACAGGCGCTTCAAGTGCCGGATCCGACCGCTCGCACGATCGTCTTCGTACGCCTCACGGGCGTGAAGCACGTGGTAGTTGTTCACGAATTGCATGTCGCCCGGTTGCATGGTCATCGAAACGTGGAACTCGGGATCCGCACACATCGCGTCGACGCGATCCATCGCTACGCGCGCCCGCTCCGACGGCCGCGGCGCGTCGGCATGGCGGCGCGCGGACTCGATGTACGGACGGATGTATCGCACGAACAGTCGGTCATCACACCGACTGAAGATCGGCATCGTGTACCACGGCTTGCCACCTGGCGCCTGCTCACCGCGCCGGTCGTACACGAACGGCGCGTACAACTCTGCCGCGAGTTCCGGCGCGGGTCGCACCAGCTCGTTGTGAATCGTCACGACGTTCGCGACCACACTCGCGCCGCCACGCGCACCGGCGTCCAGACAGAACAGGCCGACCAGGTCCGAGCCGTCCGAGTGGAACGGGAATTGAACGCCGCCGATCTCGTTCCCCCGCGCGGTCGGGTCGTTGACTGCCTTACCTTGGTCGGTCACATCACCGAGGAGATGCCCCTTCG
>JANYLF010000229.1 GCA_025357995.1 Acidimicrobiia bacterium
GAGCAACATGATCACGAAGATGAAGAGGACCACGATCGCGCCCGCGTAGACGATCACCTGCACTGCCGCGAGCAGCGGTGCGTCTTGGATGACGAACAGCACCGCGATCGAGATGAGCACGGTCACGAGACACAGCGCGGAATGCACCGGGTTGCGCATGAGCACCACGCCCAGAGCAGCCGCGAGCGCCAACCCCGCGAAGATGACGAACAGCACCGCCTCAGGCATCCGGACTCGCCTTCGGTCCTTGTGCAGGTTCTGCGGGGCGTTCGCCGAAGCCGAGCTCGTTGCTCCACGCGATGCGGCCCTCGAACTCGGCGTCGCCGCTCGGCGACGTCGCGCGCATCCACGCGCTGGTGTGGTCGTCTTCGTCGCCCATCCAGAGTTCCCATGGCTGGCGTCGGGCGCGACCGTCGTCGTCCACGAGCAACTCGGCCTTCGTGTAGATCGCGTCTTCACGATTCGTGAACGAGAACTCGAAGAGCTTCGTCTCGGTGATCGCCTCGGTCGGACACGCCTCCACGCACAGGTCGCAGTGGATGCAGCGGAGGTAGTTGATCTCGTAGACGAAGCCGTAGCGCTCACCCGGTGAGACGGGCGCGTCGGGCGGGTTGTCGGCGCCGCGCACGTAGATGCACTTCGCGGGACACACCCCTGCGCAGAGTTCGCAGCCGATGCATTTCTCCATCCCGTCCTCGTACCGGTTGAGCACGTGACGGCCGTGGAAACGCTCCGGCTTCGGCCGCTTCGCGTCGGGATATTCGGTCGTCAGACGCGGGCGGAACATCTGTCGCCACGTGACCCCAAACCCTTTGGCCATACCCATCAGATCACCCGCTCTTGCGACTTCGTCGCGGGCCGCTCGGGCCCCGGTTCGCTTCGCAGGCATACAGAACGTGCAGCAAGGGCGCTCACCTTCAGGCCACCTCGCTGACGGCTTCGTCGGCCTTGGGCATGCAGAGGCGCAGCAGACCGAGGACGAGGATCGCGCCGCCGAACGCGGCCGGGACGGCAATCCATCGCTCCCAACCCTGATCGCGCGCGACGACCACCACGGCCGTCACCATCACCGCAAGGAACGCCAGCTCGATGAGCCACTTCCAGCCGAGGTCCATGAGCTGGTCGTACCGCAAGCGGGGCAGCGACGCGCGGATCCACACCGTGCCGAAGAGCAACACCATGAGCTTGGAAAAGAACCAGAAGATCGGCATCAACCAGACGTTGACGACGCCGGTCTTGGGCAGGAATCCGAGTGCCGGTCCGGAGGGGCCACCGAGAAAGAGTGTGACCGCGATCGCCGACATCGTGATCACGTTCATGAACCCGGCGAGGAAGAAGATGGCGAAGCGGATGCCGGTGTATTCGGTGTGGAATCCGCCGACGAGCTCCTGCTCGGCTTCCACCAAGTCGAACGGTGGGTGATCGGTCTCCGCGATTGCCGCGATCACGAAGATCACAAACGACACGATCGCGATGCTCCAGTACCAATCGGTCACGAACGAGTGCCAACTGGTCCAGGCCTGCGCGTTCGCGATGCCGCGGGTGCTGAGCGTGCCCGCGTGCAACAGCACCGCGACCACCGACAGGCCGAACGCGGCTTCGTAGGAGAGAAGTTGCGCGGACGCCCGCACGGAGCCGAGCAGCGGATACTTGGAGCCGCTCGCCCACCCGGCGAGCATCACGCCGTAGAGCCCGATGCCCGACATCATCAAGAGGAACAACACGCCGATCGGCGGGTCGGCGAGTTGCAAGTACGTCTGGTGGCCCAGGATCGACACCTTGCCGCCGATGGGGACGATCGAGAACGCGAGGAACGCGGGCACCACCGAGAGGTACGGCGCAAGGCGGAAGACCGTGCGATCGGCGGTGTCCGGGATCGACTGTTCCTTGAAGAAGAACTTGATGCCGTCGGCGAGCGTCTGGAGAATGCCCCATGGTCCGGCATTGTTGGGGCCGATCCGGTTCTGCATGTCGGCGATCACCTTGCGCATGAACCAGATGTAGAACATCACGAGCACGAGCAGAAGTGCGAACACCACCACGGTCTTCGCGATCACGATCAACACGACCTCGAAGTCGATGCCGTGGCTCAGCAGCGGATCACCCGCCAGGATCGCGCTCATCGAATGGACTCCACGCGGAGGTCAGTCACGGCGCTGGTTGCATCCACGAGAGTGCCGACGGATGCCCCGGGCAGATTCCAGGTGAGGAGCGCCGTGCCGAGCGGCACGGTGGCATCCGCGCGTACGGGTACGTCGAGCTGGCCGCGGGCGGACGTGACGCGCACCGCCACACCGTCGTCGACACCGATGCGGTCGCGATCTTGCGGGTTCACGTGGAGTTCGGCCGGACGGATCAACGCACCGAACGACGGCGTCGCCGCGGCGGTCACACCACCGTCGTAGAGGACCCGGCTGCTCACGAGGCGCAGAGCGTACGCGTCGCGACCCGGCCGGGTCGTGGCCGGCGTCGCCCCACTCCATTGGTGCAGTGCGGGAACCTCGCGCTCGACCACAACGACGGTCTCGACCAGCGTCACTTCGACGGTTTCATCAGCCGTGTCGATGGCGACCTCGACCTCGACCTCGACCTCGACCTCGGCGGCGATCACAGCTCCGTCGACGTGGCCGGGGAGGATCGGTTCCCACGAACCGGCCGTCACGGGGATCGACAACGGACCGAGCACCAACGTGTCGGCGTGATCGGCGAGCGGCAGCACCGCGCCGTCGCGGGCGCGGCGCAAGAGTGCGCTGTCGGCGCCGGCGAACGCGGGCGCGCCGCGCGCGATCTCGTCGGTCACTTCCTCGGCGGTCGCGAGGTCGAAGTCTTCGCGCAGGCGGAGCGCGAGCTCGGCGGCGATGCGCCAGTCCGGCATCGCGGTGCCGTCGGGCGAGACCTTGCGCGCCACGCGCTGCACGCGGCCTTCGAGGTTGGTCACCGTGCCGTCTTGTTCGCCCCAGGTGGTCACCGGGAGGAACACGTCGGCGCCGCGGTTGCTGTCGGTGATGGTGGTATCGACCGCGATCACAAACTCTGCGCCCGCGATGCCCTCGGCCGCGAGCGACGCGTCGGGACAATCGGCGATGGGATCCGCACCGAGGAGCACCAACGCACTGATGCGACTCTTCGCCGCGGCGGCCAGGATGCCGAGCGCGTCGAGCCCGCGCTCATCGGGCACAGCGCCCCAGGTCTCTTCGAACCACTCGCGGCCCGCCTCCAACGAGACGCGACCGGGCAGGAAGCCGGGCGCGAGACCGAGGTCGAGCGCGCCGCGCACGTTGGCACGGCGCAACGCGACGAGGAAGCGGGAGTCCTCGAGCGCGGCAAGTGGTGCGAGCGCCGCGACGGTCGCGTCGGCGTGCTCGGCCAAGTTGCCGCGGCCCACGATGACCACGACGTTGCCCGCGCGTCCCGCCAGTGCGGCGGCCGCGGTATCCGCGGCGGCATCGCCCGACGCGGCGCCGCCCAGCGCGGCGGCGAACGACGCGACCACGTCGGCCTGCTCGCCCGGCGCGTAGCGCAGCGACGCGGCGGCGTACGGGGCGAGACCCGTGGCCGTCGGTGAGATCTCGATGAGTGGCACACCGAGCTCGACCGCGGCGCGGCGCGCGCGCAGGTACAGGACCGGCAGTTCTTCTTTCACGTCGACGCCGAGCACCACGATTCCGCGGGCCGTGTCGAGATCGGCGATCGTCGCGTGGGCCAAGCCGAGCACGACGTCGGCCGGGAGACCGTCGCCGAGTTGCGCGTCGACGTTGTCGGTGCGCAGCACACCCTTGGCGAACCGCGCCCACACGTAGGCGTCTTCGTTGGTGCCGCGCGCGCCGCCGAGTACCGCGATGCCCGACGCGCCGCCCGCCGCGAGCGCGTTGCGCAGACCCTCGGCCGCGGCATCGAGCGCCTCGGGCCAGGTGCACGCCACCAACGCGCCATCGCGGCGCACCATCGGATGGCGCACGCGGGTGTCGGCATGGATCGCGTCGTAGCCGTAGCGGCCCTTGTCGCACAGCCAGCCTTGGTTGACGGGCTCACTGTCGACGCCGAGCAGGCGCACCAACCGGTTCGAGCTCGATTCCAACGCGCCGCGGCAATGGACCGCGCAGGTGGTGCAACTCGTCTCGACCGCGCTGAGGTCCCACGGCCGCGCCTTGAAGCGGTACGGCTTCGCGGTGAGCGCGCCGACCGGACAGATCTGCACGGTGTTGCCGGAGAAGTAGGACGCGAACGGTTCGTCGGGGAACGTCGCGATCTCGGTGTGGCCGCCGCGCTCGTTGAACGTGATGAGCGGGTCGCCCGCGATCTCGTCGGCGAAACGCGTGCAACGCGCGCATTGGATGCAGCGCTCGCGGTCGAGCAGGACGAGATCGGAGATCGCGATCGGCTTTTCCCAGTGGCGCTTCTCTTCGGTGAAACGCGACTCGCCGGGACCGAACGCGAGCGTGGTGTCTTGCAACGGACACTCGCCGCCGCGGTCGCACACCGGGCAGTCGAGCGGGTGGTTCACCAACAACAGTTCGAGAACGCCGTCCTGAATGTTCTTCACGTCGTCGGACAACGTGTTGACGACCATGCCCTCGGCCACGGGCGTGGTGCACGCGGGCGGGAAGCCGCGCACGCCTTCGATCTGCACGAGACACATGCGACACATGCCCACGGGCTTCATGCGCTCGTGCCAACAGAAGCGCGGGATGTAGGTGCCGTGTTCCTGCGCGGCCTTGATGAGCACCTCGCCCTTCGCGACCTGCACGGTCTTGCCGTCGACGGTGATCGAGACGAGTTCGGTCACGAGGCCGGTCATGACGCGGTCACCGGGATCGACGCGTGGCCGTTGGTGCACATGGCCTCGACTTCTTCCTTGAAGTACTTGTGCAAGCTCGCCACACCGGAAACTGCCGACGGTCCGAGCGGGCAGATCGTGGTCTGCACGAACGGCGCGTTCATCACGCCGGGCGAGATCGAGTCGCCCACGGAAAAGAGGAGGTCGAGATCGTTGGGCCGGCCGTCGCCGTGCGAGATGCGGTAGAGGACCTTCTCGATCCAGCCCGCGCCTTCGCGGCACGGTGTGCACTTGCCGCAACTCTCATGCGCGAAGAACTTGGCGAGCCGCCATGCGACGAGCGCGGGATTCGTGGTGTCGTCGTAGACCATCACCGCGCCGGAGCCGAGCATCACACCGAAGGTCTGCTGCACGTAGTCCATGTCGAGCGGTGCGTCGAGGTGTTCGTCCGAGCCGGTGAGCCACTGGCTCGACGCACCGCCGGGAATGAAGAACTTCACCGGCCGGTCGCCGCGCATGCCGCCCGCGAGTTCGGGCGAGTAGATGAGGTCGCGGAACGTGATTCCGAGCTCCACCTCGTAATTGCCCGGACGGTTCACGTGGCCCGAGACGGAGAAGAGGCGCGTACCGGTCGACTTGTTGACGCCGAGCTCCGCGTACTTCGCGCCACCCATGGTGATGATGTGGGGCAGCGTGGAGAGCGTCTCCACGTTGTTGATCACCGTCGGCTTCGCGTACAGACCTTCGATCGCGGGGAACGGCGGGCGGATGCGCGGCATACCGCGTTCGCCTTCGAGACTTTCGAGCAGCGCCGTCTCTTCACCGCAGATGTACGCGCCCGCACCGCGGTGCACCACGATCTCGAGGTCGAAACCGGAGTCCTGGATGTTGGTGCCGAGGAAGCCCTTGGCGTGCGCGTCCTTGATGGCTTGCATCAGCCGCTCGTACCCGAGGGCGAACTCGCCACGGAGGTACACGAACGCCTGATGACACCCGATGGAGTAGGCCGCGATCGCGATGCCCTCCACGAGTTGGTGCGGATCGCGCTCCACGAGCATGCGGTCCTTGAAGGTCGACGGCTCGCCTTCGTCGCCGTTCACCACGAGGTAGCGCGGGAAGGAATCGGGTGGGAGGAACGACCACTTGGTCGCGGCCGGGAAGCCCGCGCCGCCACGGCCGCGCAGGCCCGACGCCGCGACCTGCTCCTTGCCGATGTCCTCGGCGTTCATCGTGAGGGCTTGGCGAAACGCATTGTACGCGCCCGACGCGAGCGCGCCGTCGATCGTCCACGAGTCTTCCGGGCGCGCGTTGAGGCGCGCGGTGATGAGTCGCGTCTCTACGGCGTCGCTCACGAAACCCGGCTCCCCGAGATCGTGCGCGCCGCGAGTGAGCCAGACTTGTAGTCGTCGACGATCGCCGCCGCGAGCTCCGGGTTGAGATGCTCGTGGAACTCGTAGTTCACCTGCATCGAGGGTGCGTTACCGCACGCGGCGAGGCACTCCACTTCTTCGACGGTCACGTCGGCATCGGTGGCGTAGCGCGCCTCGAGGTGTTCGAGAATCTCCGGTCCGCCGAGCACGAGAC
>JANYLF010000265.1 GCA_025357995.1 Acidimicrobiia bacterium
TCCTCGACGGTCGCGAAGTCACCGGGAATCGAATAGCGCTTCCCGCCATGTTCGAAGAACACGAGCGCGCTCCGCTCCGGGTCGTTGTAGTAGCCGAGCGGGATGTTGCCAGTACGCGCGATACGGCCGATCGCGCCGGAGCCGGGAACAATCGGAACGTAGTCCTCGTCGACGACGATCGAGTCGAGCGAAGGTTTCACGGTCGCCGGCCCGCCATGCGGTATCTCGCCCTTGACCGCAATCTTGATGCCGTTCATCCCGGTCTCGGTGGCGCCGACGGAATCGACGACCACGATGTTCGGCAGCCGTTCCATCAGCTGGTCCTTGATCGACTGGCTGAAGATCGCCGCGCTCGAACCGATCGAGAACAGCGACGACAGATCCACGTCGTCGACGATCTCTTCGAGCGAATCCGCCAACGGCCGCGCCATCGCGTCACCCGTGATACCGAGGACATTGACCTTCTCGGCCGCGATCGTGCGCCACGCCTGCTCCGCGTCGAAGCGCGGCGTCAACACCACCGTGTCACCGTGAATCAAACTGCGGATGGTGGTCACCTGGCCCGCGCCGTGCATCATCGGGGCAATCGGGAAGTTGACGGTGGGTCCGGCGCCGGCCGCGACCTTCTCCGCGAGCACACCTGGATGTGCGAGCTTCACATTGGAGTACGCGTCGATGCCGCCGCACAGTGCGTAGAAGATGTCTTCCTGGCGCCACATCACGCCCTTGGGCATACCGGTCGTGCCCCCGGTGTAGATCACGTGCAGGTCGTCACCGGATCGAGGTCCGAAATCGCGCTCGGGCGCACCACTGGCGAGTGCGGTCTCGTAGTCGACGAACTCGAGGCCCGCGGTCGACGCACCGCTGTCGTCCGCGGCGATGATCACCTGACGCATCTTCGGGAGATCCGCGCGGATCGCCGCGATTCGCGGCGCGAACTCCTGTTGCGCCACGATCCCCACGAGATCCGCGTTCGTGCAGAGATACTTCAGCTCGTTCTCCACGTAGCGGTAGTTGATGTTCACCGGCAGGGCGCGGATCTTGTACAGCGCCATCATCGCCTCGACCCACTCGAAGCCGTTGTAGGCGTAGATCCCGACGTGCTCCCCCGGTCGCACTCCCGCCGACGCGAGGTAGTGCGCCATCCGGTTGACACGTTCTTCGAGCTCCGCGTACGTGCGCCGCTCACCACCCACAACGATGCACGCGAGGCGATCGGGTACGAGATCCACGATCGCCTCGAACATGTCAGCGAAGTTGCATTCCATATGTACCTTTCATCCAGTGATCAACAGTCGGGCCGCGCGCTCGAGGTCGTCGCCCACCACTTCCGGACCGTCGACGCCGCCGACCCATCCGATCAGCGACGACAACCACACTTGACTCAACACGCGCGCGACGGCGCGGTCTCGCTCGCTCGGGTCTCCGGTGTGCATAGCCCGCGTGATGATGCCAGTCATAGCCTCGCTCACGCGCGCCACCGCATCGGCCTCTTCGGGTCGAGCCGAACCGAGCGCGCGCACCATCGCCGCAGTCGCCTCCGGGCCGCGCGTCTGTGTGCGCGTCGCGCGGCGCAATACGTCGACCACGCGGTCCACCGCGGTCGCACCGGTTGGGGGACGGTCCGCCAACCGCGCGCGCAATCCTTCGACCTGCTCGAGGTTCGCCTCGAGCAACAGTCGTTCTTTACTCTCGAAGTATCGATAGACCGTACCGAGCGCGACGCCCGCTTCCGCGGCGACGTCTCGCATCTGCACACCGTCGAACCCACCGCCCGCGGCCAGCTCCAGGGTGGCATCGATCACCCGCCGCCGGCGCGCCGCCTGGCTCCGAGCCAACGCACCGTCGCCGGGGGCGCCATCTGCAGGCGCGTCGGCGGGCTCGGGGGTGGTCACTCACCAATGAGAACACGTTCTCATTCCTCGCCGCAACCACTGCACCAATTCTCGGCAAAGTCCGCGACCGTGCTCATACGAATCACAGGTTCGATGGCCACAATGAACCCATGAACGGACCGGTCGATCGGTGCACCGTGCATCCACGCCCCCTCCCCAAGGGGATGCACTCCCAGCCCGATCGGCCGGTCCGGCCTTCGTTCACCGCCCTGCCACCACAGCCCCGATCCGACGAGAAAGACCATCGATGAGTCCGACCCGTGAGTTTCCGCCGACGTCGCGACGAGGGCGGATGAACCGGAGCCGCCTCGTGGCCGCGGGGACCTCGGTCGGCGCGCTCATCGCGATCACCGCGGGCGTCGCCGCGGCGAACCCCGCCCCCTCCACCAAGCACGCGACACCGACCAACCGCGTACGGAGTACGGGCGACACAGGCCAGTCGACCGACAACGGTTCTTCGTCTGACAGCCAGTCGTCGAACGACTGGCAACAGCTTCCTCCCGACGCTTCGGCGTCGGACCAAGGAAGCGGGTCCGCGACCACGCCACCGCCGGCGTTCGACCCCGGCGCGGGGAGCGGACTCGGGCAGAGCAACACTTCCAGTGGCGGAAGCTGAACACGTCGTCAATGTCATGGGCACACGCGCCCATGTCATTGTCGTAGCTCGCACGCCATCGATCGCGGAACTCCTCGCAACCTCCGCCGTCGCGCGTCTGCGCGAGCTCGAAGCCAAGTGGTCGCGCTTCCTCCCCCATTCCGAGCTGAGTCGACTCAACGCGCGTGCCGGTGACACCGTCCGCGTCTCTCGTGACGTCGAGCTGCTGATCGAACGGTCGGTCGAGGCATGGCACCGCACCGACGGCCGCTTCGATCCGACGGTGCTGAGCGCACTCGTCGCCGCGGGCTACGACGACGACTTCCGAAACGTCGCGGCACGTCTGGACTCCGCCGCGGCGGCAGCGACGACCGCGACCGATGCGACAGCCGCGCCCGGTTGCGCCAACATCTGTATCGGTCCCGACGGCGTGACGCTCCCCCTCGGGACCGCGATCGACCCGGGCGGGATCGGGAAAGGACTCGCGGCCGACCTCACGATCGACCTCGTCATGACCGGTGGCGCGACCGGCGCGTGCGTCAACGTGGGCGGTGACCTCCGCGTTGCGGGCACTGCCGCGACCGGCCGGCCCTGGTCGGTGGCGGTCGAGCATCCGCTGACGCCCGCGCGCATCATCGCCGACGTCGACCTGCACGACGGGGCCTTGGTCTCCACCTGGCGTACCCGGCGGGTCTGGGGTACCCCGGAAGATCGGCGCCACCACCTCATCGATCCGGCCACCGGGGCGTCGGCATGGAATGGCCTCGCGGGTGTCACCGTGACCGCGCCGGAAGGTTGGTGGGCCGAGGCGCTCGCCACCGCGATCTTCCTCGCCGGACCGAACGACGCGCCCGCGCTTGCACGCCGTCATGGCGCCGGGGCCATCCTCGTGCGCGACGACGCCAGCCTGCTCGGGATCGGCGCGCTGCGCGACGCCGTCGGCCGCGCGGTCAAGGCCGGTCGGTGAGGTTCTTCTCGTGAGCGATCACGTCGCGTGGTACATCGCGCGGGGGTCGGGCGTCGTCACCTGGGGACTGCTCGTCGCCTCGATGATCTGGGGACTGCTCTACGCGACACGACTGTTCCGTCGCCGGGTCTCGCTCTGGTGGCTCCTCGGGGTGCACCGATTCCTCGGCGCGCTCGCGATCGTCTTCACCGCGGTGCACGTGACCGCAATGCTCCTCGACAACTTCGTCGGCTTCCAACTCACGGACGCATTGATCCCGTTCACAAGCACGTGGCATCCGATCGCCGTCGGGTGGGGCATCATCGCGATGTACCTCTTGATCGCGATCGAAGCGACGTCGCTGCTGAAATCTCGGCTGCCGTACCGGGGGTGGCGGAACGTGCACCTCGCGAGCTATCCCCTCTTCGCCCTCGCGACCGTGCACTCACTATCGGCGGGCACCGACACCAAGGCCATCATCGGCGACGGCCTCGCGATCGCGGTCGGTGCCGTGGCCATCGCGCTCGCACTCGTGGGGCTGGATCGGCGCGCCGCGGCCGATCCGCGTCGGCCGACGAGTCCGACGGATGCGCCGCCACAAAACGCGCCCTGGATTCGATAATTGCGGCCTCGGCGGCTGCGGCGCCCTCCCTCTCGCTCAGTCCAAGAGGCGCGGCAATACTCGGCTCATGCGGGACATCCTCGATCTGGCCGATCGGCTCTTCACTGGGGCGGAGAAGGCCACACACGAAACCCTCTTTGCGTGGAACGGAAAGCTGGTCGAGGTTGCGCCCGACACCGCGTTCGTCGCCGCGTTCTCGAATGTGGCGGCGTTGGCCACCGACGACGGGCTGGTACTCGCGGACACGAGCAGCTGGTTCGCGTGCTCCAAAGTGCACGAGTCGCTGCAACGCTGGCGCGACGTCCGCCTCGACACGGCCGTCTTCACCCACGGTCATACGGATCACTGCTTCGGCGTCGAGCTGTACGAAGAGCAATCGCGCACCAACGGATGGCGGCCGCCGCGCGTCGTCGCCCACGAAGCCATCACCGCTCGTTTCGACCGGTACGTAGAGACGGCCGGTTACAACGGGATCATCAATCAACGCCAGTTCCAACTGGCGCGGCCGATGTTCCCGACCGAGTTTCGGTACCCGGACGACACCTTCCGCGATCGACTGGACCTCACCGTCGGCGGCGAGACCATCGAGTGTCATCACGACCGCGGCGAGACCGACGATCACGTGTGGCTCTGGGCGCCGGAGCGTCGTGTGCTCTGCACCGGCGATCTCTTCATCTGGGCCTCACCCAATTGCGGGAATCCGCAGAAGGTGCAGCGGTACGCGATCGAGTGGGCCGTCGCGCTGCGCAAGATGGCCGCGCTCGACCCGGAAGTGATGCTGCCCGGACACGGTCTTCCGATCATCGGGACCGATCGCATTCGTACCGCGCTCACCGACTCGGCTCGTCTCCTCGAACATCTCCACCACGAGACCATCCGAATGATGAACGAAGGCGCCCGCCTGGACGACATCGTGCATTCGGTTCACGCGCCCGCCGACCTGCTCGACAAGCCGTACCTCGGCCCGATCTACGACGAACCTGAATTCGTCATCCGCAACATATGGCGGCTCTTCGGCGGTTGGTACGACGGCGACCCGAGCCATCTCAAGCCCGCGCCCGCCGCGGCGCTCGCCCTGGAGCTCGCGTCGATCGCAGGCGGCGCGGACCGGCTCGCGGCGCGGGCCGTGGTGTTGGCCGATCACGGTGAGCTGCGCCTCGCCGCCCACCTTGCGGAGATCGCGACGCAGGCCGACCCGGAGAATCTCGCGCTGCACGCCGCCCGCGCCGACGTGTACCGACGGCGCGTCGAGGCCGAGGTATCCACCATGGCCAAGGGCGTCTTTGCGTGGGCAGCGTCGGAGTCACGCGGGCGGGCCGAGGGCACGTCGAGCACGCCAGGCCGACCGACTACCGACGGGTAGCCTTCTCTGATGGCCGATTCCGCCCCGATCATGCCCGGGGTCGAGTCGGATCCGGGACCGACCGAATCGAAGTTGCACGGCCTGATCCGCGCCGCTCGCCCGAAACAATGGGTGAAGAACGTGTTGGTGGTGGCCGCGCCGGCCGCCGCGGGCGTGCTCGGACACGGATCCGTCATCTTCGACACCATCGTCGCGTTCGCCGCGTTCTCGCTCGCCGCGAGCGGCGGCTACTTCTTGAACGACGCCTTCGACGTCGAGGCGGACCGTCACCACGCAAAGAAACAATTCCGCCCGATCGCGGCGGGAGTGATCTCCGTCGGCCTGGCGCGCGTGGTGGGAGTCGGACTTCTCGTCTCCGGCATTGGCGTCGCATTCCTCGCGGGGTGGCGCCTCGCCATCGTTATCGCGATCTACGTGGTGCTCACTGCCACCTATTCGGCGTACTTCAAGCACGTGGCCGTCATCGACCTCGGCATGGTCGCGTCGGGCTTCGTCTTACGGATGATCGCGGGCGCGGCCGCCGTCAACGTTCGTATCTCGGTGTGGTTCATCGTCGTCGGCAGTTTCGGATCGCTCTTCATGGTCGCGGGCAAGCGTCACGCGGAACACATGGAGCTCGGCCTCGATCGAGCGGGACATCGCGCCACCCTCGACGAGTACTCGGTCGAGTACCTCGGTTACGTGCGCGCGGTGGCAACGGGCGTCGCGCTGGTGGCCTATTGCCTATGGGCCTTCGACCAAGACATCCATCGCACCGGCATCGTGCTCTTCGAGATCTCGATCGTGCCGTTCGTACTCGCGTTTCTGCGATACGCATTGCTGGTGGAGCGCGGCGAAGGAGGCGCACCGGAAGACGTCGTGTTCGCCGATCGTCCGCTCCAAGTGCTCGGCGCGATCTGGGTCGTCATTCTCGCGATCGGTCTCTATGTCGCCTGACCCGGCCGCCGTTTTTTTCGGAGACGAGAAATTGCTCTACGGCTGGGGTGGAACGTCGCCGAGCCGCGCGCGGCTGGCGACCCCCCTCACCGCCGCCGACGCGACGCAGATCCTGAGCCATGCACCGGCGCGCGGGGTCGTCGCCCGCGGGCTCGGCCGCGCGTACGGCGACGCGGCACAGAACGCCGGCGGGCTCGTCCTCGACGCCACCGCGCTCGCCGGAATCGTCGACGCCGACCTCGAACGCGGCATCGTCACCGCGCGTGCCGGTACCAGCCTCGACGAGCTGATGCGCTGGCTCATTCCCCGCGGTTGGTTCCTCGTGACTCCGGGAACGCGCTTCGTCACCGTGGGCGGCGCGATCGCGAGCGACATTCACGGCAAGGGCCACCACGTCGACGGCACCTTTGGCAATCATGTGCTCTCGTTCCGGTTGCTCACGGGTACCGGCGAAGTTGTCGACGTGGACCGGGAGGCGATGCCCGATGTGTTTTGGGCGACCACCGGTGGGATGGGCCTCACCGGCGTG
>JANYLF010000267.1 GCA_025357995.1 Acidimicrobiia bacterium
GGCCAGCGCCGCCACTGCTGTTCGAACGTCACCGCGACGGGCCCGGCTCGGAGCGCGGTGAAGCGGTTCGTCCACCCGAAAATTCGATGGTGGGCCAACGAGTGACCGGCCATACGAGCTCGCCACGCGTCGGAGTAACTCTGCGACCACACGAACGCGCCGCGCGTCGTGACGCCGACGGGTCCGCCTGGCGTCCACGCGGTGTTCTCGTACAGTCGAAGCCCCGACGCGACCTCCAACTGGCGGAGGTCGAGCTGTTGCGCGAGCCCTGCGGCCAACGCGGAGTTGGTGTCGCTTGGGGTGGTCGGGCCCGGATCCGCACGATCGGGCACCGCGACGTATCGCACTGCCATCGGACGCACCAGGGCACCGAAACGACTCGTGTCCTGATGCCGGAGTTGCGCGACCGCCCGGCGCGTCGCGGTGATACCCGCGCCACCCGGTGGCGGAAGCAGATCGACCAGGTCGCCGGGACCGTTGTTCGTGAGCGCGAACGCGTCGATCCCCACACGATGAGCGGAACCGGGCACGACCTCGGCCCGTCCGAGCCAGAGCACCCGGAACGGTCCCCGGTCGCGCTGGAGCCGCATCCAGGACAAGCTCTCGTTCCAGTCGTCGGTCGGCTGGTGCCACCGGCCCCCGACCGCGTCACCGAGGAACGTCAGCACGGCCAACGTCATCGTGAGCGCACCCACCAGCGCGATCGCGTGGCGCCACCCCAGACCATGACGCCGCACCTCGTCCACGAACGTCGCGACCCCGATACCCACGATGAGCGCGAGCGCGAGTGCCGCGGGCACCAGGAGCCCTTCGATTGCCGGGCTGCGGGTCTGCAGCCAATTCGGCAGGATCGCGACCAACCACGACACGAGGGCAATCCCCCACAGCCGCACACACCAAGCGCTGCGTTCACCGGTGGTGATCACGGTGACTGCGATCCCGACCACGACGAACGCCCACGTGCCGAAGCCACCGCCATTCGGGCCGGTGACGAAGCGCAGCAACGAACCAACGGATCCAGCCGGTTCGAACACGATGCCGAGCGACGCGAGGCGATCACCGGCACCGAGGAATCCGAGCGGCCACGGGAAGAGCAGCAGCACCGCCAAGCCGGTCACGACCGCGGTCGCCCATCCGAGCGAGCGCACGCGAGCGGGCGCTTCCCGGGTCACGGCCACCATCACCACGATGCCGACGAGCAGGAGCAAGGGCAGCGCGATGGCGACGGGCCAAAATGCGACCGCGATCCCTTCCGCGAGACCGCCGAGTATCGCGATGCGACGCCGCGGCCAGCGGCTCGGGAGCAGCCCGCCCAGCTGCGCGAGCGCCAGCAGCACCCAGGGCGCGAGCGCGTACAGCATCAACGGTCCCGGTCGTCCCGCGGCGATTGCATTCCTCGGAATCGGGACGATCCCGTAGGCGATCGCCGCGCACGCGGCCGGCCAGCCGGCACCCGCGATGAGCCGGGCGACTCGGTGAACACCGAATGCCCCGACCGGTATTGCCCCGACGACAAGCATCGTGCGGGCCAGGTCGCCCGCACCGAGTGTCAAGATCCTCAGGCCCGCGACCAGTGCCAACAATGGCGGAGCGGGCGAGTGCGCACCGAGGTCGGCGAATCGCCATTGGCTCGTGAACGCGCGGGTCAGATCGCCGACTCCGGGCCACGGCGCGAACTGCCCGACCGCGGCGACGCGCCCGATCACGAGATCGCGTCCACCGATCAGCACGACCGCGAGAAACGCGAGCAGCACGATGCCCCGCAGGCTCCGAAACGTGTTGCCGGCAGAGTCGGCGATCGATCGTCCGCGCTGGGACAACACCCGGGCCCTGTCCTCCGCGTGCAGCGAAGTGGTCATGAACGTAGATACGCGGGCGCTGCCGCGGAACTGCAACGAGTGGATCTCTCGATCGGGAACGACGCGTGCCGACTGGGATCGACGTCGCGCCGCTCGCAGCGACGGGAGCGTGCGCAGGTTCCAGGTCCACGCACTCCACAGTTCGGCCGCCCGGCTCCTCCGCCGACGAACGAGCAACGCGACTGCCTCGGCGAGTTGGATCACCAGCGCGGTCGGAGCAATCCACAGCAATCGGGCCGCGGAAGTGTTCGTCAAGAGGGCCCGCACGCGATGGCGTTGTGTGAGTCGACGATCAGACTCGCCGGGGCCATCCTCCTCGTAGTGTCCGACGCGAGCGTCGGGCGCGACGATGACGCGGGCCGCCGCCAGCCGGGCCCGCCAGCACAGATCCAGCTCCCGAGCCCCTGGGTCACATTCCACATCGAACCCACCGAGCTCACCGAAGAGATCCGCGCGCACCAACATGCACACGTCGCTGACGAAGAAGACGTCGCGCACCGCGTCGTGTTGCTCTTGATCCAGCTCGTCGCGCTCGATCTCCGAATGCGGCACCCCGAAGCGGTCGACCGACCAGCCGACTTCGCGCAGGATCTCGGGCCGATCGACGTCGACGACCTTGGGCCCGACGATGGCCGCGTTCGACCGGTACGCCTCTTCGACCAGCACCCGAATCGCGTTCGGATCGCACACGGAGTCGGCGTGACAGAAGAGCAGAAACGGCGCGCCGGCGACCGTCGCCAGCGCTTCGTTGGCGCCGTGGGCGAACCCCGAGTCGGCCACGGCGCGCACGAATGCCGCCGGGGCGACCGCCGCCACTCGGGGCGTGAGATCTTCGTCGGTGGCGGCGATGACCAAGACCGTGAGGTCGGGGTAGTCCGAGCCAATCAGCGCACCCAGGCACGTCTCCAGGTGCTCGGCGTGACCCTGGGCCACCACCACTGCGACCACCGCCGGGATCGGTGTGGTCTCCGACGCTTCGACTTCCATGGGCGCGGCGAGCCTACCGGCGCCGGGTGCTCGATTCGGGGTTGCGCGACCTGCCGCGAGGGTGGGCTCAGTGGGTGACTCCCGTCACGACTCCACCGGAGTGCTTGCAGAAGTTAGCAAGATGCTGTAACCTGCGAGCAGCACGGAGGACGCAGTCCCCGCCGACACTTTCACCCAGGAGTCATCATGGAACTCGATCTTCGCAAGACCGCCGCCGACGCCGCCTACATCGCCGTGGGCGCTGGCGTGCTGGGCTTCCAGCAAGCCCAGGTTCGCCGTCGTGAGGCCGGCGAGCGCATCGCCACCATCGCCAAGGGCGCGCAGGACGCAGTCGGTACCCAGACCGCGGCCCTCCGCACTCGCGTGAGCGATACCGCCACCACCGGCATCGACACCGCGACCTCCACCCTCAAGACGCTGAACCCCCGCGAGTGGGTCGAGCCGGTTATCGGCGACGTCAAGCAGCGCGTGGAGCCGGTCATCTCCCAGCTCAAGGGCATCTCGGTCACCGCCCCGGTGCAGGCCCTGCCGGAGCAGTTGACCAAGGCCGTCGAGGTCGGCAAGGCCCGCGTCCAGGCGTTCCGCGGCCAATCGGCCAACTAGCGACAACCTCTCCACTCACCACCTTCCTCGCGGGCGAACCCCCCGTCGCCCGCGTAGGGCGGAACGACAACGGCTCCCTCTCCAGAGGGGGTCGTTGTCGTTCCGGACCCGGCCACGTTCGATCCCGGCCGCTCGGAATCTCTACGCTGCCCGGATGGTCGTCGCGCTCGCGGGCGGAGTTGGAGCAGCACGCTTTCTGCGCGGGCTGGTTCGGGTGGTCGATCCGGCGTCGGTGACGGCGATCGTGAACACCGCCGACGACGACCGTTTCCACGGTCTGACGGTCTCGCCGGACCTCGATACCGTCACCTACACGTTGGCTGGAGCCGAGCACCCCGAACAAGGCTGGGGCCTCGCGGGTGAGACCTTCACCGTCATGGACGCGCTTGATCGCTACGGAGCCGACACCT
Organism: Acidimicrobiia bacterium; assembly: GCA_025357995.1. Classification (GTDB taxonomy): domain Bacteria; phylum Actinomycetota; class Acidimicrobiia; order IMCC26256; family JAENVU01; genus JAENVU01. The sequence continues at coordinate 3,860 of JANYLF010000267.1, forward strand.
GGTTCCGCCTCGGCGATCGCGACCTGGCGACCCACCTCTACCGCACTCGACGTCTTGACGAAGGAGCCACGCTCACCGAGGTGACGGCCGAGATCACCGCGTCATGGGGCGTGGTGCCGCGGGTGCTCCCGATGTCCGACGACCGCGTCGCGACCCGCATCTCAGTCCGCCGGCCCGGAGGGGGTATCGAGACGCTGGCGATGCAGGAGTGGTTCGTGCGCGAACGCGGTGCGTCCCCGGTTGTCGCCGTCGAGTTCGCCGGCGCGCC
>JANYLF010000041.1 GCA_025357995.1 Acidimicrobiia bacterium
GAGCTCTACCGAACGCTTGCGGGTGAGCACGACAACTGGGCCGAATACCGGGCCGCCATGGTGGCGGATCGGCGGTTGGTGCTCGCCGTGACCCCACGAATGCCTACGGTATGTTGGGGTCGTAACCCGCCCAACCGTGAATCCACCGCCCGGAACGTCGCGGTGCGTACGATTCCGGACAGGCGGAGCGCCGAGGTCGATTCGCGGTTGCTCACAGGCCATCGTCCATTCGAGTATCGGAGGGTTCCATGCGCACACCAACCACCATCGGGCGCCTCATCGGGATCGCCACTCTCGCGACCGCTGGTTGTCTCGTTCCGCTCGCGTCGGCCGGCGCGGCCTCGTATCCGAATGGCGGCAATGCGCCCCAGGTCAGCCCGAACAACGCGGCGACCGTCGTGGCAGGGAAGCAGACCACGCGCTCCACGTTGCCGTTCACCGGCACCGACATCGTCGAACTCACTGCGATCGCGGGCGTCTCTGCGGGCGTGGGCCTCGTCATGGTCCGTCGCTCCCGCCGCTCCACCACCGCTTGACACCATTCCGATGGTGAGGTGACGCGGTGAGTATCCCAGTCGAGCTGCACGCGCTCGAGCGTGCCATCGGCGGTCTCGGCCCGGAGGTGTTACTCGTCACGGTGACCGAGCACTCCACACCTCATGTGGTGTCGGTGCTCGTCACGTATTCCGACGGCCGAATCGTGATGGGCGGTGGTCGGCGAACGCGAGCGAACGTCCAGGTTCACCCGCGCGTCACGCTGGTCTGGCCGATGCTCCACGACGATGCGTACCGCCTCATCGTTGACGGCGACGCGACCACCACACCCGATGAACACGTCGAGGTCGTCCCCACCGACGCGGTGTTCCATCGGGTGGCTGACGCGTCGGGCGACGGTCCCAACTGCCTCGCACTCGACGGATAGTGAACTCCGGCGACCCGACGCTACGACTGCACGAGCGCCGATCCCGTTGCCACCACTGCAAGCGCATCGCCCCAAGCACGAGCCCGATCGAGTTCGCCGTCGCGCAAGGGACCTTTCGTTCCCAGCACGACGAACGATGTCGGAGTCGCCACCCGCGACCAGCCGCGACGGCGGAGCCGACGCGCGATGCCGCGCGCCGCACTCCCGGTCAACCATCTCGGCTTGTCGAGTCGCGTCGCGAATGCGGTTGCCGGCCGACCGTCGCCCGTGCTCACATCGATCAGCCAATCCCTCACCAGGCGGCCCGCGCCCCGAGGAACGGTCTCGGGCTTTCCGTTCGCCCACGAGCTTGCACGCGGCAATCCCCGCGCGTGCGTCGGAGTCCCGACGACCAAGAGGTCGGCGGCGCGAACCTCTTCAGGATCAGCCGCATCGGGCGTCAAGACCGCGACCTCGCCGTAGCGCGACAGGCCTTCGGCAATTGCGTGAGCCACGGCGTCGGTGTTGCCAAACAAGGACTCGTACACCACCAAACTTCGCATCGCAACCTCGTTTCCCGACCGATCAAGGACCGACAACCTCGAAGCCCACCGGCGATCCACGGGGGATCGCACCCAGCGTCACACCCTGCTGGAACAATGCACACCATGGCATTCGGACAACCCTCGGGTCCGCCGGCGACCTACCGTCAGGTGCAACAACTCACGGACCTCATCCACGCGGCGGGACACATCGATTTTCGCGACGCGCGCGGCCCGCTCGGGCTCACGCAACGCCAGGCCGGGGGCAAGTTCACCCGCGACGAGGCCGACGCGTTCATCGAGCGTCTCGAAACCGAGGCGGAAACTGCCCAGCACACCGACACCAGCGCGAACGATGTGGGGCCTCACCCGTCCTCCTCGCGACTCCCACCCGTGAGTCGACGCGAGGCCGAACGCATCGCGATGCTCCGCAAGCTGCCTGACGACGCGCTCGCTGCAGAGCTTCAGCGCCGCGGCTGGGTCGTGATGGAACCGTAAGCACTGCGCACCTGTTACCTCGATAGGCTGAGGGTGTGATCAGCGACGATGAGCTCACGGCCTTGGCGCTCGCGGCCGACCCGGACGACGCCCTCCTCGACGCCCGGCCGATCTCGGAAGTCATCGGACCCGTTGGCGATTCGACGTTGCCGGAGTGGTACATGCCGGCTGTCATGCGTGGTGGTCTGCACCTCTACGGTTGGCGACGTGGCGTGGTGTTCACGTTCATCGCGGCGTTGATCGTGATCGAGGCGTTCGGACTCTGCAGCACGTACGGCCAGATCATCTGACGCCTCGCGTAGCGGGCACGCTTCGTCAGGTCGTTCCGGTTACCGACCCAGTAGCTTCGGCGCATCGAGACTCCCCGAGGGTTGAGATGGAGATCGTGCAACTGCCATTCGTCGACGAACACACCAAGGTCATCGCGGCGGGCGTCGACGATGTCTGGCCTGTCCTGCTCGAGACGCTCGACGCGACCTTCTCATACGCCGGGGCCGCTCCCTACGCGCGGATCGTTGGCTGCGATGACCGCACCGCGTCCGGGCCGCGGCCGCTCGCCAAGGGATCCACGATGCCCGGATTTCGCGTCACCACTGTCGTTCCAGGAACCGAACTGGTACTCGAGGGCCACCACCGCTTCTCCTCCTACACTTTGACCTTCCACGTCGAACCGATGAGTGCTGATCAATCACTCCTGCGCGCCGAGACGCGGGCGGCATTCCCGGGCTGGGCCGGTCGCGTCTACCGACTGATCATCATCGGCACCGGCGGGCACGTCGTTGCGGTGCGGCGGTTGCTCTCACGAGTCGAAAGTCGATCGGCGCAAGGCAGAGGAACTCCGACCTGATATCGCGAAGTGCTCGGGTCCGGCGAGGTCGTCACACCTAGGGCGCCACTTCGCTCACAATCGTGAAGTCGACGAACTCGGGCGCGCCTTCGAAGATCTCCGCCATCGTCGCCCTCGCGGCCGCCAAGCCTTCCTCACGACGCGGATCGCTTTCGCGCTCGCGAGCCCGGTTCTCGCTCTCGAACACCACGAGGAAGGAAATCCGACTCGGGTTCCCGTCGTCTCGCATCGCGGTCGAGCGCACCAATCCGGAACCCGCTTGCTCGGCCTCCTGCAACTGTTCGACCAGGCGCGGCAACTCGGTTTCCTTGCCCGGCTTCAGCGTCATCGTGATCAGCTGTGCCCACATTCGAGAACCTCCGTTGGACGAGCGATATTGGACCCGCACTTTGCCAGGACCAACGCGTCATCCGCGCGTCACCGTCGGCGCCACCGTCGTGCGAGTCCTCGGGAAGGTCGGTCGGGCGCGGTCGTTAGTGCCGGTTGGCGAAGTACTTCTTGTAGCCCTCGGCCAGGGCGAGCAGGTCGGGGTCGGCATCGAAGGTCGGCTGGAACTTCTGCCACGCCGCTTCACGCTTGGCCGGGATGTACTCGGTGGGCCAGTAGCCCTCGTGCGGCCGGTAGCTCTTCAGGACGTTGCGCGCCACCGTGGCTTTGTGGACCTCGTCGACGCCGTCGGCGATCCCCATGGTCGGCGCCGCCGCGTACATCGCCTGGATCGGGGTGAGGTTGGTCGTACCGAGCGAGCCGAGGATGTGCAGCGCGTTGAACGAGACCTCGCGCAACACCTTGGCCATCGTGTACTTCACGGCCGCGATGTCGGTCCGGGTCTCCTGCGTGCTCGTGTTGTCGATCTTCCACGCCGTCTCGAGCACGAACAAGCGCAGCATGCGGATGGCCGCGTAGGAGTCGGCGATCTTCTCCTGCACCATCTGATGCTCGCCGATGATCTTGCCGTGCGACTCACGGCTGAGTGCCCGCTCGCACATCATGTCGAAGGCGAGCTTGCACTGGGCAATGGTCCGCATCGCGTGGTGGATCCGGCCGCCGCCGAGTCGGCGCTGCGCGAGCACCTTCGCGCCATCCTCGGGACCGAGCAGATGGTCGAGCGGCACCCGCACTTCGTTGTAGATGATGTGGTTGTGCGTGCGGGGCTCGGGCTGGATCTCAACGCCCGGGGTATCGCGGGGCACCACGAACATGCCGTTGGTGCACATGACAAACAGGATGTCGGCCACCCGACCCGCGCTGGTGAACCACTTCTCCCCGTTGATGACCCACTCGTCGCCATCGCGGGTCGCATACGTCCTGAACAGGTTCGGGTCGGAGCCTCCCTGGGGCTCGGTCATCGAGTACGCCGACCACAGGTCCTGGTTCAGCATCGGCGTGAGCCAGCGCGCCTTCTGCTCGTCGGTGCCATAGGCCGCGAGCATCTCCATGTTGCCGGTGTCGGGTGCGGCGGCGCCGAACATCGCCGGGGCCGAGCCGTAGCGACCGAGCACCTCGTTGAGGAGACCCAGCTTGAGCTGGCCGTAGCCGGGACCGCCGAGGTCCTCGTCGAGGAAGATGGCCCAAAGCCCGTGATCCTTGATCTGGTCCTGGAGGCCCTTGACCAACGCTTTGATCTTGGGGTCCTTGGAACGGACCGCGTAGGGGAACACGTAGTCGAGCGGTTCCACCTCCTCGCGGCAGAACTCCTCCACCCAATCGAGCTGCTTCTGGAATTCGGGATCGGTTGAGAACTCCCAGGCCATGACGTCTCCTTGATCAGTGTCCGCGGCCCGGGGGGCCGTCGCGTCGCGGCGCGCGATCTGCGGATCGTACGTCGAGGATCAAGCAGCAGGTTCGTGAGCGAGTTAGGGAAGCTCAACTCGCCGCGCTCGGAACCCCGCGGCATCCGCACTCGCCGGATGTCAGCCGAGTTCGAAGTCGAGCTCGGCGGCGAGCACTCGGACGAGGTGTTGCACGCCGATCTCGTTGCGTCCGATAAGCATGTGATGGTGTTGTCCGTTGCGGACTCCATCGCCGCAGCTCGGCAGCATCGTGAAGTCTTCGTCGCTCACTGCCATGTGGACTTGCTCATACATTGATTCGTAACCGGCGCGCTCTTCGTCGTTGGTTGCCGGAACCTTGCTCATGTAGCCGTGACGGACCACGCAGCTGACCGGATCGTTGCCGGGGAGTATGTCGATCAGCTCGACGCCGACGGGGCTGTTCGCGAGGACGAGGTTGGGATAGATCCAGTAAATGATCCCCATCTGGTTCGTCGGATCCCAGTCGGCGTTCGGATCGTCGGCGAGTGCGGTGATCCAGTTGAAGGGGAAGCCCATTCGATGGTGGTGTCCGAACGCGTCGTGCACTGAAGTGTTCGCGACAGTGTTTTGCCCGATCACGCTGGTGCCGTGCACGTACGGGAAGTGGTAACTCTCGGCGAAGGCTTCGAGTCCGTTCTTCCAGTTGACCGCGGCGGGAAACTCCTGCTCGGTGAGATATCCGTACGACGCGTAGTCCCAGGCGCCCAGTTCGGCGTCGAGCGGGCCAAGGTGGCCCACGACATCGATCGGCGCGCCGGCGGTGAGCACGACCCAGATGAACCCGTGGCGTTCCTCGGACGGGAGTTCGACGAGTCCGTGGTCGGTGGGGTCGATGCCAGCGAAGCCCTCCTCGCCCGGGATGCCGACGAGCTGGCCCGCGCTGTCGTAGGTCCACGCGTGGTACGGACAGGTGAAGCGGCGGGCGCTCCCGCAGCCCTCGGCGGGGCGTGCACCCCGGTGTCGGCAGTAGTTGAGGAACGCGCGGGCGACGCCGTCGGCGTCGCGGCTGACGAGCACCGAGCGACCGAGCACCTCGCGGACCACGAAATCGTGGGGCATTGAGACTTGTGCGGTCGGGATGAGCGCGAGCGGCGTTCGCTCGAGGATGTCGCGGCGTTCTCGTACGAGAACCGCGGGGTCGCGGTAGTAGCCGAGTGGCACTCGTAGGACGTCGGCGGCCATGTCCGTCGTCCCATCGGTGACGAGTGCGAGCGCGCGACGGGTGACGCCTTCTCCGAGGGGCGTGGTGTCGGTCGTCTCGGTGATCGTCATTGCGGTTCTGCTCCCAGAAACGCCGCAGTGGTTCCCGCGATTGGCATGGGGTCCATGCCGAGCTTGCGGTGATCCCACGAGCGTGTGCGAATCGGGTCGACGCGGACCACGATGCGCTTGTGGAGCATGAACTCGACCAGCGGTTTCATCTCATCGGTGTAGGGGCCGTTGTATCGCTCCCACACGTTGACGCCGACTTTCCAGATCGCGTCGGGGTCCTCGACGATCGCGCCGGTGCCTTCGATCGACACGCCGCGCAGCTGGTCGTAGGTGAGCCCGTCCTCGATCATCGCGGTGATCCGGTTGTCGCGCTGCAGGTTCACGGTCTTCTGCGCGCGGGCCTTGGTATCGAACCAGATCTGGCCATCGATGACGGCGAACCACATCGCGACGAGGTGTGGAGTGCCGTTCGGACCGATCGTGGCCATCGTCGCGGTCCGGCTGTGGTCGATGAACGCGGCGATTTCGTCCTCGTCCATCACGATCTGCGATCGCTGGTTCGTACCCATCGGCTGAGTCCTTCTGTCGTGTGGAAGTTCTTGACCATACACTTTGTTGCAGTGTCTGTTCAACGGCTAGGGTCGGAATATGAGGCGTCACGGCTGGGGCGGAGACATGCCGGTCGACGACGACGACGCCACCGCGCGCATTCTCGAGGCCGCGCGTGCGCTCCTCCAGCAGCGCCCCGACGCGCCGCCGACAATCTCGGAAGTGGCGGAGCAACTTTCCGTCACCCGCCAGACCGTCTATCGCTACTTCCCGAGCACCCACGCGTTGCTCGTCGCGTCGGTCAGTGACGGTGTCGGCGAATTCCTCGACGCCATCGCCGAGCATCTGCGCGACGAGTCATCACCGGCCGAGGCGGTGATCGAAGGCATCGCGTACACGTACGAGCAGATCCACCGGCGCGCGGACCTCTCCCTGCTGCTCGCCGCGAGCGGGGGCTCCGCCCAGGAAGTCACGTCGGAGACTTCGTTGTCGCTGGGCCGATCCATCCTCGATCGGCTCCCAGTCGACTGGGTTGCGGCCGGGTACGACAATGTCGAGCTGAATGGATTGGTCGAGTTGATGCTGCGCACGTTGCAGTCCTTCGTCGTCGACCCCGGTGATCCCCCGCAATCACCCGGTGAGTTCCGCGCCTACCTTCGCCGGTGGGTCGGCCCCGCGGTTTCGGCGATCGTGTCCACCTCATGAACGCCGCAACGGAACCGTTCGTGACGACAACAACCGACTGTGAGGATCATCTTCGTGGCGTACAACATCGATGATCTGTTCGGCGGGGAAGTTGCTGTTGCCGATCTCTCGCACCTTCCCGGCGACGACGAGACGGTCGAGTGTCTCGAGTGTCTCGTCCATCGGGATCGTGTCATCGGGACGTGCACCACCGCAGTCGACTGCACTTCGTCACACAGCATGCCGAAGTTGTTGCAACCCAATCCGAGCAGGCTGACCTTCAGTGCACCGATCGTTCGCGTTCCAACCGCTTCTCCTTGAGCGTGGGCTCCGCAGCAGTTCAGGGGTGTCACTCGGGGTCAGGCGTGTCCCACGGGATCGCGCCAGAGACCCAGTGGGTGATCCGCTCTTCCTGGTCGGTCGCATGGAGGTGCCGTGGTGGTTGGGCGAAGGTGCTGTAGGGACGGCAGCGGAGCACGACCCGGCCTTCCTCTTCGGCCATGGAGGTGACGAAGGGGCGGGCATCTTCGCCGAGCGGCTCACCGGACATGCGTCCGCCCACGGCCATCATCACGTCGACGACGAGGTCGA
>JANYLF010000016.1 GCA_025357995.1 Acidimicrobiia bacterium
TTGCGCGGGGGGTGGTGAAGGGGTGGACGCCGCCGAAGCCGTCGAGGATGTAGCCGTTGGTGCCGTCGGGCATGAGGGCGATGCCGCGGGTGATGTCCCAGCCGAGCCAGTAGGGACCGCCGATGGGATTGGGTGGGGTGGCGTGGTGGTTGTTGGCGAAGGGGTGGATGCCGCCCCAGGCGTCGAGGATGTAGCCGCCGGTGCCGTCGGGGGTGGCGGCGATGCCGCGGGTGATGTCCCAGCCGAACCAGTACGGGCCCGTCGTGATGGGGGGCGGTGCGGGGTGTTGGTTGCCGATGGAGAACGGGTGGGTGCCCCCGTACCCGTCGACGACGTATCCGCCTTGGCCGGGGATCGTGGTGATGCCGCGGGCGATGTCGAAGTCCTGCCAAAACGGCGTGTCGAACGGGCACTCGGGTCCCGGATCCGAACCGAACCGCGACGGCCACGCATCCCCATTCCACTGGAGCATCAGACCGGCACCGGGTTGCAGGATCTTGCGACTAATCCGAACGTCGACGTCGAGCCCGTGGAAGGTGTTGTTCGGCGTGTTCATCTGCATGAGGGTTGCATCGGGCGTGGAGCCCCAGCCGTAGACGTGCGTGGTCGTGATCGAGGTTGAGATCCCGTTCACCCCCCACTGTGGGTCGAGAACGCCCGACGCGTTCAATCGAGCGACGCCGCCGAACCACTTGTACCCGTCTACCACCGACACGAGGGAGAGAAGGATGCTGGTTCCTGAGACTTCGAGCGACCGCGAGCGCGGCAGGATTCCGACGATGTTGCTATAACCGCCGTAGCCGAACGAGGTATCCAGTGCTCCATCCGGGAGGTACCGCGCGACGACAATTAGCGACTGCTGCGGATAGGAGAGGAAGGTTGCGTATTGAAACGCCAAGACGAAGCGCCCGTCGTCGAGGCGGACGCCGTCGCGCACTCGCTGGATGATCGGTGGGTCTGGACCGCTGAAAGTGGGCGGGGCGATCGTGTGGAACGTCGAGTCGAGGCTTCCGTCAGGGTTCCAACGCACAACGGAGCGACCGGAGTTCTCTCGTTCGATGAGTACACCGCCGTCGGGCTGAGCGAGTACAGCGTGGGTGAACTCGTTTGCCTCGGGATTCGTCGCAGTTGGGTAGTTCGGATCCAAGACGCCAGCTGAGGTGTACCGACGAACCACGATGTACTCGTCCAGGCTGCCCGCGGTATCGACGATGACTGAATCGTCCGGGAGCACTCGCACGAGATTGATGAACTCGAAGAGTGTGGACACTTGGCCACCAGCAAATGCCGAGTCGACCTGACCGGTCTCCGTGAAGCGAATCAGTGTGGTGCGACCGATGTTGAGAGCGACCACGACGCGTCCTTGATGGTCGACAACCCCAGTCATCGAGAAGAGCCTCTGGCCCCCGTCGACAGACGCACGACCATGATCGCCCCAGGACGGATCGAGATCTCCGACAGCGGTACGACGAACAATGGAGTAGTGGTAGTTGCCTCCTGGATCTGAGATTCGTTCGAGGCCGTACGTCCTGCCGGCTGCGTCGCCGAACGTGTCACTCTCTGGTGCCAGGGGCTGGCCCGATGCGCGACCGCCGCAGATCCCGAAGGCGCCGTCGAGGTCGCCGGGCTCGGCCGCCGCCGGTACCGCACCGGCGAACGCCAGCGCGGCGACAAGGGTCAGAGCGATCGCGAGTCTGCGCATGTGCCCTCCTGCCACGGTGTGTGACCGTAAAGTGTGACAGATGTGGTGAGTGTTGTACATGCGGCCGAGCGGTTCCGCGGGACCGCCGGATTTCGCGCGTGGTGTGGTGGATCAGGCCGTTGGAATGCGCCGGAGAGCCTCGCGCCGGGAGAGTGGGGACAGCTCCGCTTCATGCGCCGACACGAACGCGACGACCGCCGCCGGATCGGTCTTGGAGTACTCGCGCAGAGCCCAACCGATCGCCTTGCGGATGAAGAACTCGGAGTCGCCGGCGCGCAGCGTGCAATATCGGAACAACCGATCGGCGTCGGTCGCGGTCTTGTAGCCGAGCTGGTGGATGATCGCGACGCGTGCCAACCAAAAGCTGTCGGACGCGATCCATCGGTCCATCGACGCGACGGCCTTCGGGTGAACTTCGATGAGCGCGCCGACGCCATGACTGAGCGCGTCGACGGTGTCCCACCATGATCGGTGCGTGATCCAGCGCCCGAGATCGGCGATGAACACGGGCGAGCATCGAGCCGCGGACCGTGCGACTACATCGCATGCCGCGTACTGCAACTCACGCTCGGGTCGCGCCCATGCGGCGTCGACGAACGCGACGAGCTCCGACTGCGAGGCACGGAATCTGCCCAGCACATCGCGTTGGATCGCTCGACGCGCGGGCGACGGGATACCGAAGAACGTGCCGTGATCCTTCATGTAACGCGCCATCGCGGCGGCGCGTTCGGGATCGGCCGCGGCGGCGAAGGCTGTCGCGAGCGCGTCGATGCGTGTCAGTTCCTCGGCACCTGCGTCCACGGAAGTTCCTTGTCGGTGCGCGGCTCGCCGGGCAGGCCGAGGATGCGTTCGCCGAGGATGTTGCGCAGGATCTCCGACGTGCCGCCCTCGATCGAGTTCGCCCGCGCCCGCAGGAACATCTTGCGGATGTCGAGACCACCGGTGAGGTTGGCCGTCTCCGGCCGGATGAAGTCGTAGTGGTCGATCAGCACGCCTTCGGGGCCGAGCAGGTTGATCGCCTCGGAGTAGATGCGCTTGTTGACCTCCGCGAACGCGAGCTTGCTCACCGAGCCCTCGGGCCCCGCGATGCCCGCCTTGCGGTTCTGACCGGCGCGGATGTTGGTGAGGCGGAGCACCTCGGCTTCGATCCAGAGTTTCATGACTGCGTCGCGCGCCACGTCGTCGGCGCGACGATCGGCGGGCAGCTCGCGCCACACGTGCATGAGCTCGCCGATCGGTCCCGATTCGCGCGCCGCGACCGCACCACCGATCGTGACGCGCTCGTTCATCAGTGTGGTCATCGAGACGCGCCAACCGTCGCCGACGTCGCCGACGCGATCGGCGTCGGGGACGCGAACGTCGGTCATGTAGACCTCGTTGAACTCGGCCTCGCCGGTGATCTGGCGCAGCGGACGCACTTCCACGCCGGCCGCGTGCATGTCGAGCGCGAAGTAGGTGAGGCCGCGGTGCTTGGGTACGTTGGGATCAGTACGGGTCACCAACATGCCGCGGTCGGCCACGTGCGCGAGCGTGTTCCACACCTTCTGGCCGTTGACCACCCATTCGTCGCCGTCGCGCACGGCGCGCGTCGCGAGTGACGCGAGGTCGCTGCCGGCGCCCGGTTCACTGAAGAGTTGACACCAGATCTCCTCGCCGGTGAACAGCGGGCGGAGCAGACGTGCCTTCGTCTCGGGCTCAGCGTGCGCCACGATCGTGGGCGCCGCGAGGAACAGGCCGAAGCCGTTCCACCCGACCTCGGCGTACTTCACACCCGCGTTGCGCAACTTCTCCTCGACGACGCGCTGGAGCTTCGCGTCGGCACCAAGACCGCCGAAGCCGACGGGAAAGTGGACCCATCCGAGCCCGAGTTCGTACTGCGCGCCACGAAACGCGATGCGGTCGGTAGCGTCGTGGTCGGTAAGGAGTTGGTCCGTGAGGGCGAGGATCTGATCGGTCTCGGTCATGGACGCGGAGAATAACCCTGAACGCTCTCGGTGCGATCGGTCCCAAATTTCGCCGCGCCGCGTCGGTACGCTCGATGCAGTGATCTCCGAAGACGCGGCGCGTCGGCCTCAGACCCGCCGGGAACGGAACGCGATCAAACGGAGGCGTCGCCGTCGCCGTCGATTGATGGCTTTGGGCGGCGCCGGTGTGGTCGCACTCGCGACGTTCGGGGCGCTGCAACTGCGGAGCGACGACAACGCCGGGTCCGACGCGAGTCCGTCGGTGACCCGAGCGACCACCACCACGACGCAAACCGCGCCTCCCGCGACGCTCCCACCGTTGGTGGCTCCCTATAGCCAGGCGATCACCGACGAGAACCGTAAACCCGGAACGGCCGCCTGGCGCTTGACCCACGACGGCGCTGCGCACGACATCGAGGGATACCTCAGCGCGACGAGCGCGCAGCGCGGCGAAACCGTCGACCTGTACGCGACCACTGTCTCGCCGTCGTTCACCATCGAGGCCTACCGGATGGGGTGGTACCAGGGTCTCGGCGCGCGATTGGTGTGGACGTCGGCTCCGGTCCCGGGCAAGGTGCAGGCGCCCGCCACGCTGATCAGCGCGACGAACACGTACGAGGCGCACTGGGACAAGTCGACGTCGATCGTCATCACCGATCAATGGCCCGTCGGTTCCTATCTGCTCAAGCTCGTGGGCGCGTCGGGCGTGCAACGGTGGGTGCCGCTCACCGTGCGCGACGACGCGAGTACCGCGGCGTACGCCATCGTCGACTCGGTGACGAGCTGGCAGGCCTACAACCGGTGGGGTGGTTGCTCGCTGTACGACTGCCACGGCGGTGGCCATGGTGATCGCGCCAAGGTGGTGTCGTTCGATCGTCCGTACGACGCGGCCGACGGTTCGGCTGACTTTGCCGGGAACGAGTTACCGCTCATCATGCGCGCCGAGGAGCGCGGGCTCGACGTCACGTACATGACGAGCCTCGACGTCCATCAACGTCCACTGCTGCTCCAGAAGCACAAGGCGATGTTGTCGCTCGGTCACGACGAGTACTGGTCAAAATCGATGGTCGACGGCGCGCAGGCCGCTCGCGACGCGGGCGTTAACCTTGCGTTCTTCGGGGCGAATGCCATCTACCGCCAGGTGCGGTTCGAGCCGTCGGCGATCGCGGCCGACCGGCACATGGTCAACTATCGATCGACGGCGGATCCGATCCGCGCCGTCGATCCTTCGCAGACCACGGTGAGCTTCCGGGAATCGCCCGTCAATCGACCGGAAGCGCGCCTCATCGGCGAGCAATACCAATGCAATCCGGTGCGCGCCGACATGATCGTGAGTGCCGCCGGTTCGTGGATTTGGGCGGGCACCGGGTTGACGGACGGCCAGCACCTCGAGATCGGGGTGGGGTCGGAATACGACCAGTACATCCACGGTCAGGGCGGTCCCGACAACGTGGAGATCGTGGCGCATTCGCCGGTGAACTGTCGCGGTCACGCGGGATTTTCGGACGCCACGTATTACACCGCGCCGAGCGGCGCCGGCGTCTTTGCCAGCGGCACCAACTATTGGGTGTCCAAGCTGATGCCGCCCGACTTCCCCCAGACGGCCTACAACCAGAAGGTGGTCGACGCGACGATGAATGTGCTCGTAGGGTTCGGGATCGGGCCCTCCGGCGTGGCGCATCCCTCGGTGCCCAATTGGCGGAGCTTGCCCGGCACCGGCAGGTAGCGCACGCTCAGGGCACGTAGCGGCCGAGGAACACGAGCGTCGAGTAGCCGACCATCGCAGCGGCGGAGAGTGTGAGCGCGCTCGTCTCGAGCTCCCGACGATTCGTCACGATCGCAGCACCGATCACGATTGGGAACGTCGCAACGCCGTAGCGCTCGAAGCTGTCGTGGTTGTGCGCGGTGAGTGCGAGCAGGACCGCCGCCGCGGCGTACGCGGTGTACGACGCCGGGAGGCGGCGCGCGACCGCCACGATCAGCATCACGAACACCGCGGCCCACGCGAGATGCAGGCCGGATCCGAACCGGTCACCCGTGAGGTTGCCGAACGCGTTGATCACGCTCGTAATCGGATCGGAGAACCCGCCGCGCAGCGTGGGGCTCTGTTGGACGCGGAACGGCAGCAGCCAGTCGTCGCGGGTGAATCCGACCCACGCAAGGAAAATGCCGGTCCCCACGGCCGGCGCGGCGACCGCGAGCGCACGCCGACATCGGTCGAGGGTCCTCGAGTCTCGAAGCCCACGCGCCGTTTCGATCGCAGCGGGCACTACGAGGAGTATCCCGATCGGTCGACAGACGCCGGCGAACAGACCGAGCGCGGCGGCCGCGCCCCAACGGTCGGTCCGCAGACAGAGGAACATGCCGACGGCGAGGGCCAGGAAGACCGATTCCGCGTAGCCGAGGGTGAGCACCATGGCCGGCGGCAGGAGCATCGCGAACCACACCGCGCGGCGCGCGATCCCGGGGTCGTTCGTTTCGCGCATCACCAACCGGTGCAAGAGCGCGGCGAAGATCAGTGCCGCGACGTTGGTGATGATCAGCAGTGCGACACCCGTGTTGCCGCCCAGGATGGGCCCGAGTCCGCGTGCCGCCATGGGCACGAGTGGAAAGAAGCGCAGCCCGGATCGCCCGACCGCGCGGTATCCGTGCGCGGCGATGTCTCGATAGAACGACGCGTCCCATGCGAGGAACCCCTGGCGCAGCGGGTCGGGGCGCGCCCCGGTCCCGATCTGCGTGAAGAGGTAGCGCGCGAGGGCCAATCCCGCGCCCACGAGCAGCCGCGCCACGAGCCACGGCGCGATGACCGGGCGTACATCCGCGCGGGCGAACTCATCGAGGGCGCGAGACGCCCGGCGCGTGGTGGTCGGTTGCATTGCGATAGGTCTAGGACCTCGGAGGCGGCCGGTGGGGGATTCGCCAAGCGGCGGGGCCGTTTGGCGCGCCCTCCTAAGCGCGGACAACCTCGACGGGGATGCCGTTCACCGCGGCGTTGTTGGAGAGCGGGTCGAAAAGGTCGACCGGTGCCAGCAGGTTGTTGTTCACCCCGGCGTGTTCACGGGCAACGGCCATGCGGGTGCCCGCCTTGTCGTGACCCCATCCGTGGGGGAGCGACACCACGCCCGGCATCATCTCGTCGCTCACCTCGACCGCGATCTCCACCGTGCCGGCCTCGGAGCTCACCCGCGCCAGATCGCCGTGCGCGACTCCCGCGACCGTCGCGTCGTCGGGGTGCATGAGGAGCGTGCAGCGGTCCTTGCCTTTCATCAGAATCTTCACGTTGTGCATCCACGAGTTGTTGGAGCGCAGATGCCGACGCGAGGTGAGCAGCAACCCGTCGGTCGCGCGCGCGACGCGGTCGGCGAGACGGGGGATGTCGGCGACGATGACGTCGGGCGCGAGATCGATGCGGCCGTTGGGAGTGGCGATGATCTCGCGGATGCGCGGGACCATCGGACCTTGATCGATGCCGTGCGGCGCGTCGCGGAACGATTGCAGCGTCATTCCGTCTGGGACTTCGCCGTAGCGATCACCCCATGGTCCGGTGCGGATCTGCAAATCGAGCAAACGCAGTGGACCGCGGCCCGGCGACCCGATGGCGGCCACCGCGGGATCCACGCCCTTCGCCTCGGCCAACGCGGCGAAGTACCCGTCGTCGAAGGCGTCGACCTCGATGTCGGCGTCGCGAATGCCCGCGCACATCGCGCCGAGCCGTGTGAGGATCTCCCACTCGTGCGGCCGATCGCCGGCGTCGAAGATCGCGTCGGTGAAGCGCGCGGCGCTGCGCACTTGCCACATCGGAATCAGGTCGTCGAAGTGCGGTTGTTCGAGCGCGGAGAGTCCGGGCAACAACACGTGCGCGTGGCGCGTGGTCTCGTTGAGCGAGTTGTCGAGGCTGATCATGCATTCGAGGTCGTCGAGGGCCGTGTCGAGGCGCGGCGCGCCCGGAGCGCTGATCACCGGGTTGCCGGCAATCGTGACGAGGGCGCGGATCTGGCCTGCGCCCGGCGTGTCGATCTCCTCCGCCATGCACGACACCGGAACTTGGCCCAGCACCTCGGGGATACCCCGCACGCGTGACTTCCACCGGCCGAGCGTGACGCCGTCGGCGAAGTCGGGGAGTGGCAGCGAGTTCACGCCCCACGCGATCGGCTTACCGAACATGATCCCGCCGGGTCGGTCGAAGTTGCCGGTGAGGATGTTGACGAGATCGACGAGCCAACTCGTCAGCGTGCCGAACTCCTGGTTGCAAGTGCCGATCCGACCGTAAAGCGCGGCGCTCGGCGCGGCCGCGTATTCGTGGGTGATGCGACGGATGGTCGCGGCCGGCACCCGACAGGCGGCCTCCACCGATTCTGGTGTGAACGCGCGTGCCGCGGCGCGCACCGCGTCCACCCCGTCGATCAGATCGGCCACATCGCCGAGTTCGACGAGGCCATCTTCGAAGAGGACGTTGATCATCGCGAGAAGGAAGGCGGCATCCGTACCGGGCCGGATCGGTACCCATTCGTCGGCACGATCTGCGGTGCCGGTGCGCCGAGGATCGATGACCACAACCTTGCCGCCACGCGCGCGAATCGCGTCGAGTTCACCGAGGATGTCGGCGCACGCGAGGAGGCTGCCCTGCGACGCTTGGGGATTGCCACCCATCACGATCCAGTAGTCGGTGCGCGGCACGTCGGGAGTGGGGATCGACCACATGCCGCCGTACATGAGCATGCTCGTGAGGTTCTTCGGCCACTGGTCGACGGTGCCCGCGGAATAGATCACCGGCAGCGCCGCGAGCCCGATGAAGAGACCCACGTAGCGCCCGAGCGAGAAGTTGTGCGCGGTCGGATTGCCGATGTAGCAGCTGATCGCGTCCTTGCCGTGGCGTTCGATGACGCCTGCGATGAGCTCGTCGCACCGCGCGAACGCGGTGTTCCAACTCACCTCTTCCCACTGGTCGCCGGTGCGAATCATCGGCACGCGGATGCGATCGGGATCGTGGTGGAGCGCGCCGAGCGCGGTGCCCTTCGGGCAGAGGTAGCCCTTCGACCACACGTCGTCGCGATCGCCGCGGATACGCGTGACGCGTCCGTCGGTCACCTGCACTTCGAGACCGCACATCGCCTCGCAGAGCGGACACGTACGAAAGTGGGTGCTGATCGTCATTTCGCACATTCCTTCGGGATGGTGTCGATGCCGAGGGTGGCGACTTGGCAGTACGACTTGGTGGAGACAAGCCAACGCCCGCCTACGAGCTTGGCCTGGCCGGGCAGCACATCGAGCACGACGTTGCCGTCGATCAGGATCGAGAAGGTCACGTCGATGGTGTTCGGGGTGGCGCCTTGGCGCAGCGAGTCGAGCCGCACCGAGGTTCGGCTGGCAAGGTTGCCGACCTGCTGCTTCCGTGCAATGAAAGAGTCCCGCAGCGCCGCACCGTTCTCGAGCGCCGCCAGCTGCGTGTCCGGATCGGGATTGGGCTCGAAGAGTGTTCTGAATGCCGTGATGACCTTCGCCACCGTCGCCGGCGCCAACTTGTCGGTTGCTGCGGTCGTCGTCGTCGAACTGTGTACAGGCGTGGAGGCCGCGAGGTCCGCCGCGGTCGTTCGGCATTGGATCGTCGCGATCACCGCGTTGTGGTCGGCCGGGAACACGAGATCGTTCCGCTTGTCCGCCGGACCGCCCGCGGCCGCGAAGAGACCGGTCGGACGGGTGAGCGAGCAGCGCGGGATGGGATCGAGGAAGACGTAATCGATGCGCTCTGTCTGCTTGCTGTGTGCGTTCGTCATATCGACGAGCGAGTCGTCGATGCGGCCACTCGTGCAGTTCACGCCGGTCTTCGGCGCGCACTCCGTGTTGTGCATCGCGAGATGCGTGTCGACGAGACCGGCAACCCTGATAGCGGCGATCGTCGGTTCGTTCGGGTGCGCGTTGAGATCGCCCGCGAGCACCGCGATCGAGTGGGGCCCGCGTTTCTCGCGCAGGAACGCGACGGCTTCGCGACCCTGGCACGCGTTCAGAGTCTCGGCGATCTTGCACGGCGGGGGACACGTCGCTCGATCGCACGGTCGGTCGTCGCTACTGCTCGCAAGATGGGTCGCCACGAGATCGACGGGACCGGCGTTGGTCGCGACGCGCACCCACAGCGCCGTGCGCAGGGGCCCGGCGAGCCGACGGCGCTCACTGCCCAGCACCAACTCGGTCGTGAGCACGACCTCACGGTCCTGGCCGGGGTCGTCGTCGTAGACGACGTGGTACCCGCAGGCGCCGGCGCCCTTGCGCAGTTCCGCGACAGTCTGGGGATTCGCCTCCTCGATTGCGACGAGTTCGGGACAGGAATGGTTCTGGCCGTAGAGCTGCCGGAAGAACAGGTTGACGCGATCGGGCAGGTTGCAGCGGTTGCTGGCCGCCGGGCACGCGTTGCCGTGCAACAGGTTTTGGTTCACGATGCGGACCCGCGCGGTCGACGCACCGTTCTCGGGCGCGCTCGACCCGCTACTGCACGCGGCCGCGAGCGTCGCCAGCACCGCGATCAGTACCCCCGCACGTCGCACGCCGCGCACCGTACTCCCGCGTCCGCCGACGCGCGGCGCCCCGTAGAGTGCGCCCATGACAGCACTTACGTTCCTCGACGCCGAACACGGGAACCGTCCCGCGTCCGGCCGCACCGACGGCGACCGCGTCCTGCTCGACGCGTCGTCGATGACCAGCCTCACCGGTTGGGAGCTCAAGCCCGAAGGTCTCTGCCGCGGCGACGTCTGCGTGCCGGTGCGCGATCCCGAACTCACCGTCGACGATGCCATCGACGCGGCGCGATTCGCGGCCGCGCTGGGTCGGCCCGCGGTCGTCGACGCGGCCGCCGGAGTCGTCGCGATCGGCGAACCGTCCTCGGAGCGGCGCGGTCCGATCGAGGCGGGCCTCGCGCCCGACTTCACGCTCCCGCAGCTCGACGGAAGGTCATTCACGTTCTCGTCGCTCGGAAAGCGCAAGAAGCTGCTGCTCGCATGGTCGAGTTGGTGAGGCTGTCGTTACGACCTGCCGGTCTGGCAGCGTCTCAGCGAGGAGCTCGGTCCCCACGGACTCTCGATCGTCGGCGTCGCGTTCGACGACGCGGTGGCCACGGCCATGGAGTGGGTCGATGCGGCCGACCCGCGGCCTACGTTCACGATGGTGCTCGATTGCGAACTTCTGCTCGGCGAGTTGTACGGCATCTATAACGTGCCTACGGTGATTTGGGTCGATGAGGACGATCGCATCGCTCGTCCACCGGTGATCGCGCCCGGTGACGACATGTTCCGCGACTTCACGAACATCGACTCGTCGGTGCATCACGATCAGCTGCGCGCGTGGGTGCACACCGGAGCACTCCCGCCCGCGAGCGATCGCGAGCACGTCATGCTGCCGACCGACGACGAGCAACTCGCGCGCCTCGAACGACGCGTGGGCGCGTTCCTTGCGCGCGCGGGAAATGGCGAAGCTGCGGAACTCCATTTCGCTCGCGCTGCAGAGCTCGCGCCGATGGACTGGACCATCCGACGCGGCACGCTCCCGTTGCGGGGCGACGATCCGTTCGGCGAAAAGTTCTTCGCGTTCATGGGCGAGTGGGCCGCCGCCGGTCACCCCGGCTACGGCTCCGCAGACCCCAATGCGCCCACATGACGAGACTCGTGCTGGTGCGCCACGGCAAGCCGGACGGGACGTGGGGTCGCGATCCCGACCCGGGGCTGGACGCGCAGGGCCATGAACAGGCGCGGGCCGTCGCGGATGTGCTCGTCGAACTGGGCCCGTTGCCCATCGTGGTATCGCCCCTGCGACGGACGCTCGAGACCGCCGCGCCGCTCGCGCAGCGATGGGGGGTGACCGCGATGGTCGATCGGGGTGTCGGCGAGCTGGTCGCGCCGCCGAACCCGACTCCCGATCACGCGACGTGGCTGCACTCGCTGATGACCGGCACCGGAGCCGACGCACCGGAGGTCATGATGCCGTTCCGAGACCGCGTACTCGGTGCGATTCGGACAATCACCACCGACACCGTCGTCGTGACGCACTTCCTCGCGATCAATGTGGTGGTCGGCGCCGCGTCCGGGGACGATCGGGTGGTGCTCTTCGCTCCCGCACACTGCTCTCGTACGGTCGTCGACGTCTTGAACGGCTCACTCCGGGTTGTCGAACTCGGCGCGCAGGTCGCGCCGACACCACGCGTGTGACCCGGCGCGTCTGACACGAGTCCGTCAGCTGCGTCGGACGCGGTGCTACGGTCCGCGGCCACAGATCGACGACACAGGGGGTTGCTGGCATGGTCGGTGCCGCGCTCGACATCTTCTCCAAAGGCGGGTTCGCGTTTCTCTCGCGCTGGGCTCACGTGGTGGTGGGCATCACCTGGATCGGCTTGCTGTATTACTTCAACTTCGTGCAGGTTCCGGCGTTCGCGGAGATGGAGGGTGCCGCACGGAACAACGCGATCGACAAGCTCGCGAGCCGCGCCCTGTGGTGGTTCCGCTGGGCGGCGGTAGCGACCGTCGTCACGGGACTGCTCATCCTGGGTTTCCAGGATGAGTTCACGAAGAGCAGCTACTTCAAGTCGCCGGGCGGCATTGCAATCGCGTCCGGCATCCTGCTCGCGCTCACGATGTTCGTGAACGTGTGGGGCATCATTTGGCGCAACCAGAAGATCGTCATCGCGAACGCGCGCAACGTGCAGGCCGGCGGCGAGGCCGACCCCGCAGCAGCTGCCGCTGGGCGCAAAGCCCTCTTGGCGTCGCGTATGAACACCATTTTCTCGTTGCCGATGCTCGTGTTCATGATCGGCGCCTCACATTTCGAGACCTTCTTCAACAACGGACTCCGCGGCTTCAACTTGGACGGAGCGCACCGCGGCCTGTACTGGGGAATCATGATTGTGGTGTGGATCGTGTTCGAGCTCAACGCGCTCGGCAAGATCGGCGGCACCGCGCCCGGTGGCACCAACGTGATCTACGACACCCACAAGAACGCCATCATCACCGGCGCGTGCTACGCGGTGTTCGTGCTGTTGGTGTTCTCACTCGTGCTTGCCGCGTAAACGACCGACGCGTCACGTCCGGCTCGAGACCGGCCGGAAGCCGACACATCTTCTGGCAAATCTTCGGTCAACTCTGGCTGTGGTCCGAGGTCCGGTGGTCGCCGATCGTTAGCGTCGTCAACCTTGGCGACCGCACTCGAAGATTCACCCGAGGTTCTCACCTTCTCGGAACCCGCGGCGAACGCTGTCATGACCGAGGCCCGCAAGATCACGCGGGCGCGGGCCGACCGGAAGCGACGCAATCGACGGATCCGCCGAACGGTCGGCGTGATCGCGCTCGTCATGCTCGCGGTCGTCGGCTGGTCCCTCGGCCATGCGTTGACGCGTCCGGGCAACGACCCGCTCGGTACCAAGTTCGTAGAGTGGGTGCGCGACCACGGCGGCGGTGGTGCGGTGAACAAGATCGAGGCGTGGTGGTACAGCGGGCACCAACCGCCGAAGGGTGGAACGCCGAAGGGCGGAATCCCGAAGGTGGCGGCGCCGGTGGCAGTGCACACGCACGCGCATGTCGACACGCCGCCTACCACGATTCCGACGGTTCCCGATGCGGTGAGGCCGTTTGTCGCGAACCCGCTGCCGGGTGAAGGTGTCTGGCAACCCACCGGCAAGTTGGTGGGGGGCGTGCCCGCGGTGTATCAGACGTTCGTCCGTCCGGACACCGTGCACACGAGTCTGCTCGCCGGCATCATCTCCATGGATCAACGCCGGCTACGCAGTGTCCTCTACAACGGTCTCGACATTCCCGGCGGCGGGGGTTGGCAGCACGGCGCGAGCGTTGCTCCCGCCGATGATGCCGGGCTCGTCGCCGCGTTCAACGGCGGATTCCGCCTCGACGCGTCTCGCGGTGGCTACATGACCGAGGGCCGCACCATGCGGCCACTGGTCGATGGTCGCGCCAGCTTCGTCATTGGCCGCGATGGCACGGCGACGGTCGGCGCGTGGTCGCGCGACGTGGCGCTCACCCCCGATGTGGTGTCGGTGCGCCAGAATCTCGATCTCATCGTCGACGGCGGAAGTGCGGTGCCGGGCCTGTTGGCGAACGACAACTACCGGTGGGGCGCGACGCTCGGTGGCAAGATCTTCGTGTGGCGCTCGGGCGTCGGCGTCGACGCGAAGGGCAATCTGATCTACGTGGCGGGCGAGCTCGACATCGTGAGCCTCGCGAACGTGCTGGCGCGGGCCGGTGCGGTGCGGGCCATGGAGCTCGACATCAACAGCGGGTGGGTCAGCGCCTACGTGTACCAGGGAACGACACCGGCCGATATTCACGGGGTGAAACTCCTCGGCGCGATCCAACGGCCTGCGAATCGATACCTGCAGACCGGCACGCGCGATTTCATCGCCCTCTTCGCTCGATAGCCGCGGGCAGATTGCCCGGAGTTGACCGAATCGCGGATGGCCGTTGACCGCCGCGTCTCTACGTTGCATGGATGACCGCACCCGACATCACCGCGCGCACGGTCTCGCGTGTGACGATCGCGCCGGTCGTCGTGTCGGAACTCACGCCGGATCTCCGCACCGTGTGGGCACGCAAGCTCACTCGCCTGATTCCACGCGGAGCGGCCGTCGTCGAGCTGGGGTGTGGCAATGGTGTGCCGGTGGCCTGGATTCTCTCCGACCGCTATGCGTATCGCGGGATCGACGCGTCATCGGAGCAGATACAGGAGGCAATCCACGCGGTGCCGAGTGCCGCGTTCATCTGCGCCGACCCCCACGAGGTGACGATGCGGTCCGGCGCCTGGAACGCCGTGATCTCGTTCTTCGCTCTCGCCGAGGTGGGTCGCGATGGGTGGCCATCTCTTCTAGGCTCGATCCGCTCGTGGCTGGTACCCGATGGCGTCTTCGTGGCGGCCGTGCCGATGCTCGATCCCGACGCCGACGTGACGGTGCCGGATCTCCTCGACGACGCCGGATTCGAAGTACTCGAATCGGCGATCGTGACCCATCGGGACTCGGAGGGCGAGCTCCTGCGCGCGTCTTGGTTTATCGCCCAACGCCGATGAGCTCGGCCACGGTGCGGCGGTGTTGCACCGCGGTGCCGAAGAGCAGAGCGTCCGATTCCAGCCGACGCACGTAGAGGTGGACGTCGGCTTCCCACGTGTAGCCGATGCCGCCGTGCACCTGGATCGCTTCCTTCGTGATCTTCGCCACCGCGTCGCCCGCGGCCGCCTTGGCCATGGCCGTAGCGAGTGCGCGCCGGTCGTCGTCTTCCGCGATCGTGAGGGCGGCGAAGTAGCCCAGGGCACGCGCCCGTTCCAGCAGGATCAGCATGTCGGCGAACTTGTGCTTGATCGCCTGGAACGATCCGATCGGCACGCCGAACTGCTCCCGCTGCTTCGCGTATTCGAGGGACACGTCGAACAGCTGTTGCGCTGCACCAACGGCATCGAGCGCGAGCCCGACGGTGGCCACCTGCAGCGCGCGGCGGATGCCCGCGGCCACGGCCGGTCCCGGAGTGCCGAGTACGGCGTGGGCCTCCACCGTGACGGAGTCGAACGTGACCATCGTGAGTTCTCGACTCGGATCCGTCGCGTCGATCGGATCGACCCGTACGGAATCGATCGGTGCCACGAATGCGCCGACGCCGACGTCGCCGTGTGACCCCGGCGTGCGGGCGACGACGATCACGTGCCCGCCCGCGGTGGGCTCGAACACGAGGTGTTTGGCGCCCTGCAACGTGAACCCGGTGCCCGCCGGTGTGGCGATGGTGGTCGTCGCCGCAGGGTCGGTCGATCCACTCGCTTCGGCAATGGCGACGGTCCCGGCGGAGGTGCCGGCCGCGATCGCGCGCAGGAAGGCCCGGCGTTGATCCGTCGTTCCCAGCTCGGTGATCGTCGGCGTGAACTGCGTGAGCGTCGCGAACAACGGTCCGGGCGCGAGCGCGCGTCCGAGTTCCTCGGCGACCAATGCCAACTCCACCGGGCCGAGCCCGAGCCCGCCGGCATCCTCGGGAACGGTCAACGCCGCCCACCCGAGATCCACCATCTGTCGGTGCAGCGGCTCGGTGTCGACCGGATGGCCGACGAACCGCGCGTCGACGATGTCGCGGACCCGCCCGATGGGGCACTCGGTCGCCAAGAAGCTCCGCACACTTTCGCGGAGCGCTTCCTGATCACTGTCGAAATCGAGCTCCATCGGTGCGGGACCCTATCCCCGGTCCGGCGGGTGCGAACGCGCTTCGAGCACGCGCCGGAGCTGCGCTCGGTCCACCTTCTCGGCCGCCGTCAGGGGTAGCGCGGCCACGGTGTGGATTGCTTCCGGCAGCTTGTACCGCGCGAGTCGGTCGGTGGCGAACGCGTGCAGCGCGGCAAG
>JANYLF010000062.1 GCA_025357995.1 Acidimicrobiia bacterium
ACGATGCGCGCGTCGGGCGCGGGAGCAGTCACCACTGCGAGCGCGAGATCTTGCGCGACGACTTCGGCGAGGAGCCGCTCGGACGCACCCTCGTGCACCAACAGCCGAATCCCCGGCGCTGCGTTCCGTAGGTGCGCCACGAGCTGGGGCACCAGCCAACGACTGGCGGTCCCCACCACACCGAACGTGGCGTTCCCCACCTGCAATCCGCGCAACGCCGCGAGTTCCTCGTGCAACAATTGAATCTCGCGTCGGATGCGCCGAGCGCGCACCAACACGACCTGACCCGACTCCGTGGGCGACGCGCCACCGCGACCACGCGCCAACAGCGTGACGCCGAGCTCGGTCTCGAGCTGGCGGACCTGCTCGGACACGTTCGACTGCACCGTGCGCAGTGTGTCGGCGGCGGCGGTGAACGTTCCCTCCTCGTCGATCGCGACCAACGTGTCGAGGTGGCGCAACTCCATCAGGATTTTCGACTCCAGCTTTGGGAAGGATTTCGGCCGGGAACCGTTGAACTATCTGATCCAACGATTGGACCTATCAATACTACCCGTTGGACAGATCACCGCTGGAGGGTGTTGCATAGTGAGCGGACACCTCGGGGAGCCGGGACCCCCCGCCGGCTCCCCGACTTTCATTCACGGTCGATTCATTTGGATCGGTCGAATCATTTGCAACGACTTGAGGAACGATGGCTGCTGAGAGCCTCTCCACCCTGATCTTTACCGGACCGCTGTCCTGGACTGCGGAAGCCTTGTGCTCCGGGCGCACCGAGCTGTTCTTCGCCCCTGCGGGCGAACGGCCCGAGGCTCGCGCCGTGCGCGAGAACAAGGCCCGCGCCGTGTGCGCAGAGTGCGAAGTGAACATCGCTTGTCGGGACTGGGCCCGCGAGCACCGTGAGTACGGCTTCTGGGGTGGCGAGTCCGAAGAGGACCGCGCCGCGGCCGGCTTCCGGGTCGACATGCCGGTTGGTCGGGTCGCGCGCTACCCCAAGGGCAACGGCACGCCGGTCGCACCGCGCACCCCCAAGGTCGCCTGACTAGTCTCCGCGGCTCTATGAGAGCACGCGGATGACAGCACCGCCCGAGGGCGTCGACCTCGCCCGACTGCAACCGTTTTTCGCGCAGCACGTCGCGGGAGCGACGAACGCAGCGCTCACGGCAACCTTGATTGCCGGTGGGCGTTCCAACCTCACGTACTCGGTCACCGACGGGTCCTCAACCTGGGTGCTGCGGCGTCCACCCCTCGGCCACGTGCTGCCCACCGCGCACGACATGGCCCGCGAGTACCGCGTGATGTCGGCGCTCGCGTCCACCGACGTACCGGTGCCAACCACGCTGGCCCTCTGCGAAGACAACGCCGTCAGCGACGCCCCGTTCTACGTGATGGAGCTGGTCGACGGCATCATCTATCGCGACGGCGCGGCGCTCGCGTCACTCGACGCCGACGACGCACGGCGCGCGTCCGAGGCATTGGTCGACGTACTGGGGGCGATCCATGCCGTCGACTACCACTCGGTGGGCCTCGGCGAGTTCGGTCGCCCCGACGGATTCCTCGAACGCCAGGTGCGGCGGTGGGGCGAGCAATGGGAGCGGTCGAAGACCCGTGAACTCCCGGCGGTCGACGAGTTGGCACGGCGGCTGCGCAACGCGCTCCCCGAATCGGGTCCGGCCACCATCGTGCACGGTGACTATCGGCTCGACAACACGATGATGGCGACCGACGATCCCGGCCGCATCGTTGCCGTCCTCGACTGGGAAATGTCGACGCTGGGCGATCCACTCACGGACGTCGGCTTGTTCCTCCTGTATTGGGGTCAGGCCGACGCGCAGGTGATCGCGACCGGCGCGGCAATCGAGACCCAAGCCGGCTTCCTCACGCGTGAGGAGATCGTGGCGCGGTACGCGCAGGTGAGCGGCCGAGCGGTCGATCAGCTCGACTGGTACGAGATTCTCGCGTCGTACAAGTTGGCAATCATTGTCGAGGGCATCAACGCCCGGTACCAGATGGGCAAGACCCTGGGCGAGGGCTTCGAGGCAATGGGCGCGATGGTCTCGGGACTCATCGAGAATGCGTTGGAGAAAGCCGACCGCTCCGACATCGCAGCGTTGCGCGGGTAACCACCGCGTGCACAAGGACCACCCGATTGTTCTGATCGCGATCGGGGGCGCGGCGGGGACGCTCGTGCGGTACGCCGTGAGCCGGGCCGCGCCCGTGGGTGCGGGCACGTTCCCGACCACGACGCTCATCATCAACGTGACGGGGGCGCTGGCCCTCGGACTCTTGCTCGGAGCGTTGACCCGCCACCGTCCGGCCGACACCCTCTGGCGGCCGCTCATCGGAGTCGGGGTCCTCGGCGGTTACACCACATTCTCGACGTTCGCGGTCGAGTCGGTGCAGCTCGTTCGCGGCGATCGCATGTTCATGGCCGCGGCGTACGTGACCGCCTCCATCGTGGTCGGGGTTCTCGCGGCGCGCCTCGGCGAACGCATCGCGGGCACCGCTCCGGCCATGGCCCAGGAGGACGAGGCGTGATCGTCCTCGCGCTTGCGTGCGCGGGTGCGCTTGGCGCACCGGCTCGCTTCCTGCTCGAACGCACGATGACGCGCCGACTCGGGCACGGGTTCCCGTGGGGCACCACCTGCGTGAATCTCCTGGGATCGTTCGCACTCGGATTGGTGGTCGGTCTCGGTGAGTTCCGCGGCTTGGATCACGACATCGCGCGCGTCGCGGGCGTGGGCTTCCTCGGCGCGTTCACCACCTTCTCCACGTTCGCCGTCGAGGTCACCCGTCTTGCGCCGGGCCGGCGCATCGCGTACGTAGGCGTCAGCGTGATCGGCGGCATCGGGCTTGCAAGCGCCGGTCTGGCGCTCGCGTCCGTCTGATCCGTACCCTCCCGGCAACCGATATCCGCGCGAAGAGAAGGAAGCACCATGACCGAAATCTCGAAGACCGCGCGCACCTTGCGGAACGTGACCGAACCCATCGCGGCGGGCGTGTACTTCGCGCCCGAAGCGCAAGAGGGCTACCAAGCCCTCGGTCTCAACTACTTCGAGTCGTACTTCTGCTCGCGTGGCGCGTGCCTCGGCGCAGCACCTTGGAGCGTGGTGTGCGCCGCGTTTGGGGCGTTCAAGCCGTCGGCCGTCGAACAAGCCGTGACGGCAGGCTGGCAGAAGACCACACCCGAGGCACTCCTGGCAGCACGCGAACACGGCGCGACCGCGCAACTCGGACGACTCTTGGGAGAGATCGCGAATCCTGCAGACGTGAGCCGCGCGACCGAGATCCTGTACTCCATGACCGACGGTGTCGATCCGTCGGGCCGCGCGCTCTACGCCGGGCTCTCCATCTTGGACCGGCCGACGTCGACGTTCGGTGCGTTGTGGCACGCGGCCGACCTCGTGCGCGAACACCGCGGCGACGGTCACATTGCGGCATGGATTCCTCACGTGGACTCGACCGAGATCACCGTGATGACCGAGCTCGCGTGGGGCATACCTGCCCGCACATACGTCTTCACGCGGGGCTGGGACGAGGACGACGTCGACGCCGCGTACGCCCGGCTCACCGATCGCGGGTTGATCTCCGATGGTGCGCTCACCTCGGCCGGTACCGAGCTGCGCGACCACATCGAACGCACGACCGACGGGTCCACCCGCGCCGTGATCGATCGGCTCGGTGATCGCGCCGAAGAGTTGTTCGGCCTCCTCGATTCCTGGTCCGACGCCATCGTGAGCGGTGGCGGCTACCCGGCGAGTCCCAAGAATCTCCGCGTGAAGGGCTGAGCACGCGGGCCCCTACGATTCCTTTATGAGTTCGCTGCGATGGGACCACGAACCGGTCCTCCATGACCCGGTGCTGGTGGCCGCCTTCACCGGCTGGAACGACGCGGCGGACTCGGCCAGCGACGCAGTCGATTGGTTGGCGGCGCGCTACCTCGCGCACGAGTTCGCGACCCTCGACGAACAGGCCCACGTCGACTTCCAGGCGCAGCGTCCGATCGTCACGCTGATCGACGGCGTGACGAGAGACTTGCAATGGCCGCGCTACACGTTGCGCGCCGCGGCCACCCCCGACGGTCAACCCGATCTCGTACTCGTCAGTGGCCCGGAACCGAACTACGACTGGCGCGGGTTTTGCACCGCGATCATGGAGGCGGCGCGTACCCTCGGCGCCACGACCGTCGTCACCTTCGGCGCGCTCCTCGCCGACTCGCCACACACCCGGACACCGCGCATCACCGGAAGTGCCACCGACGCGTCGACCATGGATCGCATCGGCCTTACCCGCTCGCGCTACGAGGGCCCGACCGGCATCATCGGGGTGTTGCACGACACGTGCCGCCAGGCCGGGTTCGATGCAGCGTCGCTGTGGGTCCCGGTCCCGCACTACGTGGCCGCGCCACCGAACCCACCGGCGATCCGGACCCTGCTCGACGGCCTCGCTCGATGCGTCCACCTCGAGATCGAT
Source organism: Acidimicrobiia bacterium (assembly GCA_025357995.1). Lineage (GTDB taxonomy): Bacteria > Actinomycetota > Acidimicrobiia > IMCC26256 > JAENVU01 > JAENVU01. The sequence goes on from JANYLF010000062.1 coordinate 4,474, forward strand.
CTGCGAGAGCTGGCCGTCGCGTCCGAGGCGTGGCGGAGCCGAGTGGATGCCGCAGTCGGCGCCGACGACGAGCTCGGCGCGTACGTCGCGAATCTCGAGGATCAGCAGACTGACGACACTGTCGGCCCGGACGAGGTCCCCGACGGCGAATCGATCGCGGAGGCGTTCGAGGAATACCTCCGCGATCAGGGCGCCTGAAGCGCGCCTTCTCGGTTCACGCGAGCACGTCGGCGGCCAACGCCAACCAGAGTTGCGTCGAGAGGTCGAGGCTTTCCTGGTCGACGCGCTCGTCGTGACCGTGGAACATCTTGGCGTAGTCCTCGAAGCGGATCCGCTGACTGAACAGTCCGAACCCGTAGCCGATCGAGCCGGCGCGGCGGAAGAAGCGATTGTCGGTGCCACCGGTCATCACGGTCGGCACGAGCGCGGAGCCTTCGCACAATCGCGCGGTGACCCGGCTCAAGGAGTCCCACAGCGGCGTATCGATCGCGGAGGAGGTCGACGGATCGTCGTTCGAGCTGATCTCGACGCGATCGGCGAGATCACCGATCGCGTCGAGCAGGAGATCACGCGCAACGTCGCCGCCCTGACCGGGCAGGGTGCGCATGTCCACCTGGAGATCCACCCGATCCGGGATGACATTGGTCTTGGTGCCGCCGTGCGCGACGGTCGGCGCCATGGTTGTGTGGGTACACGAGTGCGCGATACGACCGAGTCCGATCGGTAAGTCCGCGATGTAGTCGTCGATCTGATCGGGGTCGACGAGCTCTGGCGGGAGACCCAACCCCTCCACGTATCGCCGCCATGTGTCGCCGATCTGCACCTCCGGTCGGTACTCGGCGATGCGGCGGACGATCTCGGCCGCGGTCACGAGTGCGTTGTCCGTGCGGTACGCCTGCGACGCGTGACTGGGCGTGCCATGGACCGTGATGTTGGACCAGTACGTGCCCTTCTCCTCCACCATCACGGGGAGGCGGACTCCGGTCTTGGTCGGTACTTGGTATCCACCGGATTCGGTGATCACATAGTCTGCGCGCATCGCGTCGAGCTCGTGCTCCACCAGGTACTTCGCGCCCCACGTGCCGAGTGCCTCCTCGTCGGCCACTGCGAGATAGAGCAACGTACCGCGCGGCGTGAAGCCCGAGCGCGCGAGGTGCGCGAACGCGACCGCCATCGTGGAGGTGAGGTTCAGCATGTCGACCGCGCCGCGGCCCCAGATCATGCCGTCGTCGAGCTCGGCGCCGAACGGATCGCGCGTCCATCCGTCCGCGTTGACGGGCACCACATCGGTGTGGCCCATCAGCATCAACGTGGGAGCCGAAGGGTCCGACCCTTCGATCTTGGCGAGCACACTGCGCCGTCCGGGCTGCGGTTCGTAGTGCTCGATGTCTGCGCCGCAACCTTCGAGATATCCCGTGATCAGATCCGCACTCCGGATTTCCTCACCCGACGCGACGGTGCCGTCGTTCACGCACGCGTTGCGGATCAGATCTTGGAGCAACGCCGTCGCTTCGTTCGTCAGGTCGTCCGCCATGCGGGCACGGTAGCCCTCTCGTCAGAGCGGAAGCCGAGAGGGTCAGCCCACCGCCGCCACCCGGTACACGTAGGCGCCGTCGTCGTCCCACCGTTCGGCGTCGCCGGACTGGCGCAAGTGTTCGAGATGGGCGAACGTCTCGCTCTCCGCCATGACGCCCCAGTGCTTCTCGGGGAAGAGTTCGTGGGAGAGCGCGACCACGCCGGCAGGTCCGATCGCGAGCGATGCCGCGCGCAGCTTCTCCATGCGTTCGAAATGGTGCTCCTTGATCGACTCGACCCGGCCGGGCACGTCGGCGAACGGATGACCGTGCGCGGGGAGTCCGAGGCGAACGTCGTCCAGCGAGCCGACGAGGTCGAGGGTCGCCAGGTACGAGTTGAGCGCGTCACCCTGGCCCGATCCCGCGATGTGCGGCGTGATCGTGGGGAGTACATGGTCTCCCGAGAGCAACACGCCGTTCTCCGGGTCGTAAAGACAGAGGTGATCGAGCGTGTGACCCGGCGTGTGGAGCGCCAGCCAATCGCGACCGGCCAGCCGGATCGGCGAACCGTGGCGAACCCGCCGCGTGGGATCCGGTGGTGCGAAGAGCAACCGCATCGCGCGGAACATCATGCGGCGCGACAACGGCGGGTGGGGATGCTTGCTCCCACCCCATGGGGTGGTTCCACCCCACGGCACCGACATCCGCTGGGTCTCCGTCGTGATCTCGTCGATCGCGGCGTGATCGTCGTCGTCGAGTGCGGGGAGCTCGTCGAGCGACGGCCCGTGGTAGTGCGCGGCTTCGTCGATCGCCTCCTGCTCCATGCGTTCGGCATCGACCTCACTCAGCGTCGCGCCGCCCCTCTGCAACGACCACGTGGTGAAGGCCTTGTGCGCGATGAGTGACGCGCCCGCCTCCTTCTTGATGCGCCCGGCCGCACCGAAGTGATCGGGATGCGAGTGGGTGACCACAACGGTATGAATGTCCTTCACCTTGTAGCCCGCGGACGCGAGTCGAGACTTGAGCGCCTTCCAACTCGACGGTCCGGGAAGGCCCGGATCCACCACCGCGAGCCCACGATCGTCCATGAGCCCGTACATGTTCACGTGGCCGAGACCCGGCAGCCAGATCGGAAGCTGCATGCGCAAGACGCCGGGCGCGACCTCGGTGATCTCTTCGGAGGCGCGCTCTTGCTCTTGCTTGGGAGGCCTGGGCGCCTTGGGGTCGCCCGGCCGACTCACCACATCGGTCACCCCAGGATCGTACTTCTCGAACTTGCGTCAAGAATCCACACCGGAGGTGGGTTATTGACGCAAGTTCGGGATTAGGCGGGCGCGAACTTGGGCCAGGGGCGGACGGCTTCGAGCACGGCGCCTGCCGCGAGACACAGCTCGTCTTCGAGCCGACGCGCCACGATCTGGAGTCCACACGGCATCCCACCCACGAGACCGGCGGGGATCGACATCCCGGGTTGACCCGTCATGTTGAACGGGGCGGTGAATGGCGCAGAGAGATACATGAGATCCACCTCGCGGCCGTTGACCTCACCGACCAACGTTCCTTCGGCCTGATAGGCGGTCGTCGGGGTGGTCGGCGTGAGCAGCAGATCGACGTGATCGAAGACCTCAGCCGACGCGACGAGGATCTCCTGACGACGGCGCACCGCGGCGCCGATGTGATGTGCGCGCAGGTGCGGCATGCCTTCAACGGAAATCCGCGCGAGAAGGTCGAGATCGTCGAGGTTCTCGGCGCAGCGATCCATCTTCCACGCGGCCATGTTGCCGGCGCCGAGCACGCCCCACGCACGTCCCGGCTTGGGGAACGCCATCGGAACGTCGACCAGCGCCAGTCCCGCCGCCTCGATCAAGGCCTCGGCCAACGCGCGGGTCGACGCCTCGACATCGTGGTCGGTCTCCGCGTATCCCAACGTGGACGTCCACGCGACTCGTCGGCCGCGCAAGAGGTCCCGCGCCCGATCGACATCGGCGACGATCGGCTCGTACGGCGCGGGCTTCGGCAACGATGTGGGATCGGCCACGCGCGGACCACTCGTGACGTCGAGATAGCGCGCGGCGTCGCGTACCGAGCGCACCATCGGACCGCCCACGGATGTGAGGCCGGTGTCGAACGGATCGTGCATGCCACCGTGGGCGATGCGGCCAAATGTGGGCTTCATGCCGGGCAGTCCCGAGTACGCCGCCGGGATTCGGATCGACCCACCACCGTCGCTTCCGGTGCACGCCGCGAACAGTCCCGCGGCAACCGAGGCCGCCGAGCCTCCGGACGATCCACCCGGAGTCCGTTCGAGGTTCCACGGGTTGCGGGTGATGCCGTGCAGCGGTGTCGCGGTGTAACTCGGAATGCCGAACTCCGGTGCGGTCGTGAGCCCGGCGATGACCGCACCTGCGTTGCGCAGGCCTTCGACTTCGGGGCAGTCCGCCGGCGCGATGTCGTCGCGGTACACCACCGACGCATGGGTGTCCGGGAATCCTTTCGCCTGCGCGAGTTCCTTCACCCCCACGGGAACTCCCGCGAACGCGCCCGGGTCCTCTCCCCGCGCCACCATGGCGTCGATCTCGGCCGCGCGCGCTCGCGCGCCGTCGGCGTCGAGGTAACACACCGCGTTGAGCTCGTCGTTGCGCAGCGCAATGCGCGTCAACGACGACTCGACGAGCTCCTTCGACGTGATCTCGCCGCGACGGACCGCGTCCGCCACATCCCACGCGTCCCGTTCCCACAGCTCCGTCATCCGACGGCCCCCTCTTCGGCATTCAAGTGGTCGCCAGCATGCCTCAACTCTGCGAACGATGCCGAGAGGTCGGCCGCGAGGTCGTCGAGATCCGGATGGGAATCCCCGTCGGCGTAGAGGCCGAAGTGGAGGATGCCGCAATACGAGAGGATCGCCACGCCCAAGTTGAGGTTCTGGGAGAGCGGCACGATCGGATAGGCCTCGATCATGCGGGCCCCCATGCAGTAGAGCGGAACCTGCGGACCCGGAACATTGGTGACCACGAGGTTTACGAACGGCTGGCGGTGTACCAGGCGCGCCGCGAGTCCGAGCATGGTGGGCGCGGCGTACTGGGTGAGGTCGATGAGAAATGCCGCGCCGATGGCTTGTTGGCGATCCTTGAGATCGTGCGTGGTGGCAATGATCGACCGCAATCGGAGGACGGGATCCGGTTCCGCGACGGGAAGGTCGACGAACATCGCCGACACCTGATTCCCGAGCTGGAGGCGGGCGTCGTCGGCGCGCACCGACACCGGGCATAAGACCCGCAGATGGTCGGGAAGGTCCTCGTCACGCGCCGTGAAGCGCCGACGCAGCGCGCCCGCGACTCCGGCCAAGACGATGTCGTTCACGGTGCCGCCCAGCGCCCGACGAATCGCCTTCACATCGTCGAGCGATACCTGGACACCGACGAATCGACGCCGCGGGCCGACCGCGACATTCAAAGACGTGCGCGGTGCAATCGGCGATCCGTCCACGAGGCTGCGCAACGCGCGACCGATCTCCCCGATCCGCGCCGCCGCGCGCTCAGGCGTGCGTGCCATTCCGCGCACCGACCGCGCGATCTCGCCAGGTTCAGTCGATCGCTCGACCATCGTGTCGGCCAACAGCCGCGAACTCGACGGCCCCGCCTCGGGGATCCATGCAGGTGGCACGATCACCTCCGGGTCCCGCACAAAGTCCAACAGCACCGTGGCCACATCAACACCGGACACGCCGTCCACGAGCGCGTGGTGCGTCTTCTGGATCAGCGCGACTCGATCGGAATCCACGCCCTCGACGAACCACAACTCCCACAACGGGCGGGCGCGGTCGAGCCGCTGGGCCTCGATCCGAGCGGTCAACGCGAGCAGCTGGTCCCACCTCCCCGGTGCGGGGAGCGCGGTGAGGCGCACGTGATACGAGATGTCGAAGTGATCGTCGTCGATCCAGATCGGTCGACCCTGTTCCATCGCGACCGACATCAACCGCTTACGGAATCGCGGGATGAGATGCAGCCGAGTGGCGACCCGGCCGCGGACGTCGGCCAGCCGGAACCGACCCGAACCATCGAAGAACGGCCCGCCCTCGAAGACGGCGAGCGTCCCCACGTGCATCGGCGTTTCACTCGTCTCGAGGTGCAGGAACGACGCGTCGAGCGCGGAGAGTCGGTCGTATCCCGTCACGGGTCGATGGTACCGGCGCACCTGGCGGTGCGCGTTGGGCTCAACTCATATCGGCCCGCGGTAGCGTCGAACCATGCGCATTGCGACTGCGGTCTGGCGGGTCTCACCCGAGCTCGTCCTGGCCATGAACGAACATCTGGGGACTCCGGTCGACTGCTACGTCAATGGATCCCAGACATGGTTCACCGGCGAACCCGTGCTCGAATGGCGACTCCACCCGATCGCGGGGTACCAAGCTCCCGCGGGCGTTTCGCCATACGACCTGTGGGAGCTGGTCGTCGACGCGATCGCCGGCGGCGCCGAGCCCCATGCGCTCGCGTTGGGATCGAATTCGGTCGCGCTCGGCGACTTGTGGGAGGGACTCGAGTGTTTCCCGGCCTACGGCGACGAGCTCGAGCCGGTCACGGTCGCGCAACGCGCGCGCGAAATGCTCGGCCGCGATCCGGACATGAGCGGCCTGGCCGATCACGACGCGATCGGCGACGAGTGGGAGCGGACCGGTGGATCGGTGTCGGTCTTCGCCCTGCTCTCGCGCGAACTCGGCGCGTAGATCGCGCGACTCCCGCGGGCATCAGCCCTCTCGCCACGGTGGTGTGCGCGGGAGATCGAAGTCGGCGGATTCTGAGCCGCCGTCGATCGCGCGGAAGGCGAGTTCGCCCCAGCGGTGCAATCCCGCGACGGGCTGGGGAAGCGCGTCACGCGCGTAGAACCCCACCGCGCGAGTCTCGAGCGGATGCCCGCGCAGCTCGCCACCGATCATCCGACAGTGAAACAAGATCGAGTACATCGGGATGTGCGCGAACCCAAGCCGCAGACCGTCGAGCACCGAGATCAATGCGACGGGCTCGACCTCGATCCCGGTTTCCTCGTACACCTCTTTGACCGCGATCTCCGACGGCGAATAGCCGACGTCGGCCCAACCAACTGGGTACAACCAGATCCCGCTGTCGGCGCGCTGGGTGAGCAAGATCTCGCCGCGCTCGTTCCCCACGATCGCGGCGACCGCGACTTTCGGGGTCACGTACCCGGCCACGCCTTCGCCGACCGAGCTCAGCCACTCCTCGTAGAGGGCCTCGGCTTCGGCCTCGTCCACGGCCGCGGCGCGAATATCGGCCGCGACCTTCAACACCTCCTCGAAGCGTTCGCGCTCGTAAAGGCTCTGAGTGAACCCCATACCGGTACGCGCGATCGCCGACAGGGTCTCAGCCCAACGCAGAACATCGGAGGCGGCAATTGCGTCATCCATCGCCGCGGAACCTAATCGCGCCCGCGTCGGCGAGCGCGCCGCTACGAGCTCCAGCTGCTCCGACCGTCGATCCACGGCTGGTTGTTCAACAACCCGGCGAACTCCGTGGGGTCGCGGGGACCGGAGAACCAGTAGCCCTGCGCGCGGTCGCATCCCAATGCCAGCAGCTCGCGGAGTTGGCCGCTCGTCTCGACCCCTTCGGCGACGACGGACAAGCCCAACGCGTGGCCGAGGCTGACCACCGCGGCAACGATCGCGGAGTCTTCGCCGTCGATACCCAGACCGTCGACGAACGAGCGGTCGACCTTCACCGAGTCGACAGGGAATCGCTTGAGGTAGCCGAGCGACGAATATCCGGTACCGAAGTCGTCGATGGAAAGGCTCACGCCGAGGTCACGCAACGCGTGCATCGCGCCGACCGACGATTCTTCCATCAGCACGCTCTCGGTGATCTCGAGGCACAACCGCGAGGCCATCGGTCCGCTCTGCGCGATCACGGCCCGCACCTTGTCGGCGAGGTCGGCTTGGGCCACTTGGCGAGCCGACAGGTTGACCGCCATCGTGAACTCGGGCGAGAGCAATCCAACTTCCTCCCACCGGGCAACTGTGCGACACGCTTCCGCGAGTGCCCATTCGCCGATGGGGATGATCAGACCAGTTTCCTCCGCTAGGCCGATGAACGCGTCGGGCGTCACGAGGCCGATCTCGGGATCGTGCCACCGCAGCAATGCTTCCGCGCCCACGCACCGTCCGTTCGAGAGGTCGATGATGGGTTGCAGGAAGAGTCGGAACTCTTCTCGTTCGATCGCGCGTTCGAGCTTCGACTCGAGATCGAGCCGCGCCGTCATCGACGAGCGCATGTCGTCGTCGAATACTTCCCATCGCGCCTTGCCGCGTTCCTTCGCTTCGTACATCGCGGCATCGGCGTCGCGGAGCAGGCCATCGGGTGTGGAATCCGGCATCGCGATCGCGATTCCGAGACTCGCGGAAAGTCGGCGATCCTCGCCGCCCACGCTCAGCGGCTGTTCGACCACGTCGAGCAGACGACGGGCCACCTCGGCCACGTGCTGGTCCGCCCGAGACGTATCCAACCCTTCGCACAACACCGTGAACTCGTCGCCGCCGAAACGCGCGACCACGTCGCTCGGTCGCATGGACAGTTCGAGCCGACGGCCCAGCTCGCGCAGCACTTCGTCGCCAGCGTCGTGACCGAGGCCGTCGTTGATGTGCTTGAACCGGTCGAGGTCCAGGAACAGCACGGCCAGACCACTCTGCTCCCGACCCGAGCGCGCCAACGCACGCGACAGGAACTCGAGGAACAACACACGGTTCGGGAGTCCGGTCAGCGAGTCGTGATTCGCGCGGTGGGCGAGCAAGTCCTCGGCCACTTGACGTTCGATCGCGATCGCCGCGGTCTGCGAGAACATCTGCACGACCTCGCGCTCCGCCGTTGTCGGCTCGCGGGAAGTATCGAAGAACATCGCCAGCGTTCCGATCACGCGCTGCGCGAGCGAGTCGAAGATCGGCGTCGACCAGATCCCGGCGACCCCACATCGGCCCGCCGCGGCCCGCAAGGATTCGGCGCGAGGATCGTCGGCGATGTCGAGGATCACTGCGGTCGAACCCAATGCGGCCGTTGCCCCGAACGCGTCTTCAGTCCCGCCGATCGGAATGTCGTGACACGCGTCGGCGATCTCCATCGGGATCCTCGGACCCGCGCCCAACCGCAACCGTTGGCGAGACTGGTCGACCAAGAGGAACCCACACACCGCATCATCCACGTTGCGCTCGAGCACATCACAGAGCGCACCGAGTGTCGCGGCGAGGGGCGCGCCCCGCGCGATCAACGTCAGCACTTTCGCCTGGTCGGCGACCAGAGTCTCGGCCCGCGTGCGGGCGGAAACGTCGCGGGTGGTCACTACCACACCGCCGACATCGGGGTCATCGGTCATGTCACGAGCGATCGCCTCGACACTCCGCCACGTCCCGTCCGCGGCGCGCAGCCGGAACCGCACCGGTTCCTGGGTCTCCCCGGCCACGTGACGACCCAACGCGTCGACCACGAAGTCCGTGTCGTCGGGATGCACGCGAGACATCGGGTCGGTCCAACTCTGGTCGCCCTCCACGAAGCCGAACTGCGCGAACGCGGCGGGGCTCGTGTACGCGACCTGGCCCGAGGGATCGATGATCGTGACGACGTCGGAGAGATTCTCGACGAGGGCGCTGAGCCGAGCGTCGCTACGACGGGCCGCGTCCTCCGCCTCGACCCGCTCGGTGATGTCCCGAGCCGTAACGACGATGCCTTCTACCTCGGGGTCGTCGAGTCGATTGTGTCCGAGCGCTTCGACGACCCGTATCCGGCCATCGGACGCGTAGACCCGCAACGAGATCGGACCCTGGATCCCCGGCTCCGAAAAGGCGCGCCCGATGATCTCGGCCGCGCGCTCGCGGTCTTCTTCGACGATGAAGTCGAGGGCAAGCATCCCGTCGCCGTGGCCCTCGTCGAAACCCATCATCCGCGCCGCGGACGGCGTGGAGTACTTCACGCTTCCGTCGGCCGCGAGCACGGTCACGCCCTCGGCCAGGTTCTGGACGAGGCCCCGGAAGCGGGACTCGCTCGCACGGAGTTGCTCCTCGACGGCCCGCTGGTCGCTGATGTCGTGGGCATTGATGACGATGCCACCGATGGCGGGTTCGTCGAGCAGATTCGTGACGACGAGTTCGGCGGCGCGGTACACGCCGTCGGCGCGTCGGAATCGGGCGACGAACGGCTCCGACTGTGCGCCGGTTCCCGCGGCCGCGATCTCGGCCATGCGCGCGCTCACGTGTCCGTGATCGTCCGGATGCACGATCGGGTTCGACGGATCAAACCGTGCGCCCTGGGCCATGCCCAGAAATCGAGATGCCGCCGGGCTCATGTGGCCCAGCGTGAAATCTGCTCTGACCACGATCACGAGGTCGGTGGAGTGCTCGGCCAGTGTGCGGAATCGTTGGTCGCTAGCACGGACCGCGTTCTCCGCGTCAACCCGCTCTACCGCGCCGATGAGCGCCGCCCCAATGACCTCGAGCGGCTCGAGATCGCTCGAGTCGATGTCGGCCGGCCGCGACCAGCGGAGTGCAACCACTCCCAGTACGCCGGCCGTACCGGCGACGACCCACCCGCCGACCGTGGCCACGTCATCGATGCCGGACTCGGACTCGGGCGCGGCTGGGAAGAGGAAACCGCCTGCGGGCGGCAACCGATCGAACCCAACGCGCAGGTCGACCTCGCCGCCTTCGCTCCAGACCAACCGGGGCTGGTCCTCCGTTCGCAGGTAGAGGGCGGCGCCGGCGGCGCCGTAGTTCTGCGCCAACTCCAGGAGCGCTTCGGAACCGCGTGCACCGAGTGTCTCGGTTGTCGCATCGACCAAGGACCGGGACACCGACGCGATGAATCGGTCGACCTCCGCGCGGCGCGCGAGTTCCTCCGCGTCGCGGACGCGTTCGGTCATGTCGACGGCCACCATCACAAGCGACGTCACCGAGCCGTCTCGCACGGTCACCGGAGCAGTCGAGAGCGCGAGCATGAGCGGGGTGCCGTCACGGTGCATGAGCTCGGTCACCACGTTGACGACGTCGTCGGCAAACACCCGCTCGCGCCAGGACGCGAACTGCTCGCGCTGGGATTCGGTGACGAACGGTGCGGGTTGGCCGATGACCTCGTCGGCGGTCCATCCGAAGATCTCCTCGCACGCCGGGTTCCATACCTGAACCCGACTGTCGAGGTCCACCGCCAAGATCGCGACCGGAGCGCACCGCACGAGCGTGCGCAGAGCGGTTTCGCTGTGGTCCAGCGCGAGGGATTCCGCTCGGGCGTCGGTGATGTCACGCACATTGAAGACGATTCCTCCGACGATCGGATCGTCGAGGAGATCCTCGATCGTCGTTTCGAGGTAGCGCACCGACCCATCGGCATGCTTCGCCCGGTAACGAGCGACGAGCGGACCGGGACGCGAACGTGCTTCCTGGATCGCCGCAGTCAGCACAGGGAGGTCGTCGGCAAGCACCAGGTCGATACGAGGATCGCCGAGGATGGTTTCGGGATCGAAACCGAAGAGCGCGCCACAGCTGGGGCTGACGAACGTCAACCGCAGATCGGCATCGACCACTGCGACGACGTCCGCCGAATGCTGCACGAGCGCCCGATACCACTGGTCGCGCTCACGCACCTGTTGTTTCGCGTGGCGCAGATCCGATCCGTCACGGGCGATCGTGACAATCGCGTCGATACCTCCGTCGGCATCCTTCAGGGCAAACAGCAAGATCGATACGGGGCGCCGCGTCCCGTCAGCGAGCACAACCTCGCCCCGGGTCGAGAACACGCCCGTCGCGGCCAGCGCTTCCAACGCGCGATCGCGGTATCCGCGCGGGTCGGCGTCGTCGTACTCGACGAGTTCGGTCATCGTCCGACCGGCAAGCGACTCCTCGGACTCGAAACCGAGCATCGACCGCGCCGCGGGATTGAGATGGATCACCACACCGTCGGGTCGCATGACCGAAGCGAAGTCAGGTGAGGCATCGAGGAGCGCCGCGAAGGCGTCCAGCGGAGACCCGGACGCACTCGGCGGTGATTGCACCCGTTCGGCATCCGTAGAAACGTTGCGCACCGTCACCACGTGTCCGCCGCCGAGGCGCGCCGCCAGCGGTGCCACGGAAACCTCGAGCCGCGCCGCCGCGGAATCGATCACACCCGACCAAGGGGCGTCGCCGGTGAGCGCGCTGGTCGCGCCGGTTCCATCGTCGGCATCGAGGCCAAGCGCAACGAGGACCGGCGCATCGACGCCGACGCCAACCAGGTCCGACCACGCGTCGTTCGCGAACTCGATGGTGCCGTCGGGAGCGGCGTAGGCCATCGCGATCGGGATGGCCCGCACCAGGATCTCGTACGGATCGCTCAATGCCGACTCGACATCGACCGGCTCCGTCGTAGGCGTCCGAGGCGCCGGCACCGATTCGGGCTCGACGGCGCCGACGAAGACCCACTCTTCCGGGCCCGTCACCCAACCGTCGGCAGGGTGAGGAACGGCGACGATCGACGCGCGCAAGGTCTCGATCACTCCGAGCCGCACCTGCACGCGAATCGGGAATGCCGAGCCTGCGCCGGTCCGACACGCCGCATCGATCGCGCGCTGCAACCGATCGCGATCCTCGGAATGGACCGCGACCAGCCAATCCCACCCACGAGCGACTGCGGGACTGAGGCCGGTGATGTCAAGGAAGTGCTGATTCACGCGCACGATGCCATCGGCTTGGGTACCCCGAAAGACGCCGCACGGTTGGGCCAGGGCACGGACGTCGAACTCCGTCACCACGTCGAGCGGATCACGCGTTTCAACACTTGCGGGCGCGTCGGAGCTGGTGATCTCCCGCGACGATGACGGCTGGGCTTCCACGGCCTGAATCTCGGCGGAACCATGTGGTCCCTTGAGTGCCGTTCGGCTTATTCGGCCGGATTCAACCGCGCCCGCAGCAGCCGCGACTTCGCAATCCCCCACACGGCCAGGGCCGGGCCGAGCTCGAAATCCCCGAAATCGGCCAAGCTCTGAGGCGAAAGCCCATAGATATCAGCCGGTTCGACGCGTTCGTCGAAGGCGTCTCTGACCACACCCGGAATCCCGAGCGCGGCAAGCAGATCGGTGGGCTCCCGGTACGCACTCCGCACGATCTGCACCGGTGTTGCCCGCTGGTCACCAACATCCAGTGCGAACAATGTGTGCAGCTCGCCCACCACGCGGACGGTCACGCTCCGGCCCAGGTCCTGAGCCGAGGTGATGGCCACCCGGTAGTCCATCGGGTCGAGCCGTCCCCACGCGTCGAGAATGCGGGTCGCTTCCGTTGCGATCCAGCCGGGCAGGTGAGTTTCCACGCCCGCGATGATTCGGTCCTGCGCGGAGTAGAGGCGTTCCAACAGTGCGGGGTCGTCCACGACCATGATGGTCTCATGCGGATCGTCGCCCTGTCGGTGTTCGAGCGCATCGTGTACCACTGCCATTGCGCCGACACCTCCGATCCGG
>JANYLF010000055.1 GCA_025357995.1 Acidimicrobiia bacterium
GACGCCCTTGAACACAGCGGGGTTCGGCTCGGCGAACACGGCGTTGACCACCGGGAGCAACGTCTCCGCGATCGCCCGACCCTCCTCGACCTTGCCCGCCAGCCCGCACTCGATCATCGAGACGAACTGCTCGGTGCACACGTGAGCCGACGCGCAGATCGTCCCCGCGCCACCCATCAGCACCACCGGGAAAAGGAACGCGTCCTCGCCGCCCAGCACGTCGAAGTCGTCCGGCACTCCGCGCAGCAGTTCGAGCGTGTCCAGATCGAGACCAGCGGCCGCGTGCTTGATCCCCGCGATGTTCGGGTGCTGCGCCGCCTCGATCACGCCCGCGGCCGACAGGTTACGGCCGGTCCGGAACGCCACGTTGTAGAGCACGATCGGGACCGGTGACGCGTCTGCCACGGCCTCGAAGTGCGCCACGATCCCCGCCTCGGAGGGTCGCACGTAATACGGCACCACCACGAGATAGCCGGAGAGGCCCGGGACGTTGGCGAACGCCTCGACGTTGGCGAGCGTGGTGCGGGTGCTGTTGGTCCCGACCCCGACGATCAGCTGCGCACCCCGCTCCACACATACTGCCGAACACGCGTCGGCGACCGCGCGCTGCTCGTCGGCGGTAAGCGCAGACGACTCACCGGTGGTGCCGAGCGGGACGATCCCAGTAGCGCCCGCGTCCAGGAACTCGTTGCACAGCGACGTCACCGCGTCCAGCGCCACCGAACCGTCGGCGGCGAAGGGGGTAATGACGGGGAGATAGACGCCGCGGAGGCGAAACGCATCAGACATGACCCCAAGGATACCGGCCGACCTTCGGTAGTGTCGCCCCAATGTCGGACCCGGTGATCGTGTTCCTGGTCCTCATCGCCGGCTTCTTCACCGGAATGCTCTCGGGCGTGTTCGGAGTGGGCGGCGCGGTCATCTCCACGCCGGCGATCCTGGTACTCGGCGCGACGCCCCTCCAGGCCGTCGGAAGCACGCTGCCGTCGATCATCCCGTCGTCGATCTCGGGCACCCTGCGCTACTCGCGTGACGGTCTCGTTCGACGGCGCGTCGTCCTCTTCACCGGGCTCGCCGGCGCCGCATCGGCAACCGCGGGAGCGATCGCGTCGGACCGATTCCCAGGCGAAGGTCACGTACAGATGGTCTTGACCGCGGCCCTGATGGCATTCACCGCGTACCGAACCGGCACCGGTGGGAAGACACCGCAGACCACCGCGGCCGATGGATCGGCTGTCTACGACCTCCGCGGACGACTCCTCGTCGGCATCGGCATTTTCGCGGGTCTGCTCTCCGGTTTCCTCGGTGTCGGCGGCGGAATCATCATGGTGCCGGCGTTCACGGGTCTGGTCCGTCTCGATCTCAAAGAGGCCATCGGGACGTCACTCGCATGCGTAGGCATCATCGCGATCCCCGGCACGCTCGCCCACCAACTGCTCGGCAACGTGAACTGGTTCTATGCCGTTCCGCTGATGGTGAGCGCGATTCCCGGTGCGCGCGTCGGCGCGCACCTCGCGATCAAGGCCTCGGACCGCCACCTCCGCATCGTCGTGGCTTGCGTACTCGGCGCGATTTCGATCGGCTACGGGACGGCGGAACTCATCGCTCTGCTCGGCTGAGCTCGTCACACAGCTCGGCTGAGCTCGCGCGCGCGTGTGAACACCGAGTCGATCATCGGTTCGGTCAACTTCCCGGTGAAGGTGTTCTGTTGGCTCGGATGGAAGCAGCCGATGATAGTCCGCTCGGCTAGATCTACTTCCAGACCGTGCGTAAACTTCGGCCGCGATCGCGGCAACGCCATACCCTGATCACGGAACACGCTCCACAACGCCTCGTACGCAAACGCGCCGAGCGTCACGATCACTCGCAGCTCCGACAGCAACGCCAACTCACGCACGAAGAATGGAAGACACTGATCGCGCTCCTCGCGCGTCGGTTGGTTGGCCGGCGGCGCGCACCGCACCGCGGCCGTCACGTACGCGCCACACAACTCCAGGCCGTCGTCCACCGACACCGAGGTCGGCTGGTTCGCGAACCCGGCGCGATACATCGACGCGTAGAGCCAATCACCCGAACGATCGCCCGTGAAGACCCGCCCAGTTCGGTTCGCGCCGTGCGCCGCGGGGGCGAGGCCGAGCACCAAGACTCGGGCCGCCGGATCGCCGAACCCGCCGACCGGCCGGCCCCAATACGTATCGGAGCGGAACGCCGCGCGCTTCTCTACCGCCACCTGCTCGCGCCACGCGACCAGCCGCGGACACGCCCGACATTCGGCGATCTCATCGCGCAATCCGTCAAGTGCTTCGGGCCCCACCCGCACAGCTTGACGGCAGAACCACGATCACCACCAACCCCAGCCGTAGCCTGGGCCGTCGAGCGAACGAGGAGCACCGATGGAGTACTTCGATCTGACCCTCACCGGCGACCCGGCCCGCGCGAAGGCTACCGTCCAGACGGCCTTGGAGGCACGCAAGTTCACGCTCGGATGGTCCGACCACTGGACCGCGACCGCCGAGCGCGGGAGCAAAGTCGCCAATGCCCTCGCGGGCGCGTTCGCCCAGTACTTCAAGGTCGAGGTCGCGATCCGGTCCGAGCCGGACTCCGAAACATCCGTCGTCCGCATCGGCCGCGGCTCGCGCGGACTGATGGGCGGCGTAATCGGCGTGTCCCGCACCAACAAGAACATGGCGACACTGTTCGCAGAGCTGCAAGCCACCTTCTCCGCGGCCGGCGTGCTCCGAGCCGCGGGGGCCTCCGCCAAGTAACGCGGGTACCCGCACCACCGCGACGACCCACCACGACAACGCACCGAGGTTGGCCGCGCACGCCCGGTAGCCTGCGCCATCGTGCGGGTGCTCCTGATTGTCAACGCGACTGCGTCTTCGGTGACCGCTCGTACGCGCGTCGTCATCCAGAAAGCGCTCGGCGCCGACCACGATCTCGAGGTCGCCGAAACCTCACGTCGCGGCCACGCGGCACGGCTTGCACGCGGCGCGGCTGCCGAGGGCGTGGAGGTCGTCGCAGTCCTTGCCGGCGACGGCACGCTGAACGAAGCGGCCGACGGACTCGTGGGGACCCGCACCGCCCTCGCGCCCCTCCCCGGCGGCTCCACCAATGTGTACGCGCGCACGCTCGGCTTGGCCGAGGACCCCGTCGAAGCGACCTCGGAACTCCTCGATTCGCTCGAGCGCCGGTCGTTCCAACGCATCGGCCTCGGCCGCCTCGGGGATCGACACTTCCTCTTCCACTGCGGCGTGGGATTCGACGCGGCCGTAGTGGAAGCAGTCGAGCGGCGTGCCGCGTTCAAACGGTACGCGGCGCATCCGATCTTCGTGATGGCCGCATTCGATACCTGGCTGCGCACGTACGACCACTCGCACGGTCGCTGCTCGGTCACCTTCGATACCGGTGAAACCATCCCGGGCGCCACGTTCGTCATCGTCTCGAAGACCAGCCCCTACACCTACCTCGGTCACAAAGCGATCACGGTCGCGCCGGCGGCGAACCTCGCGAGCGCACTGAGCGTGACGGTGATCACGGCTCGTCACACTCCCGGGATTCTCAGCATTGCGGCACGCGCGTTTCTGTCACCCACGTTGCTCCACCGCCAGCGCGATGTCGTACAGCGCGACGGCGTCGTCGCGGCAACCATCGCGAGCGACGAACCGTTCCCCTACCAAGTGGACGGCGACTATCTCGGCAACGTGCGCCGGCTCGACATCGCGTACGTGCCGGACGCGCTCACGTTGGTCGTCCCATGACCGCGACCGTCGACACGCCGATCGAGCACGACACGGAGACCGACCTCGAAGTCGGAGTCGACGAGCCGCCGCGCCACGTGTTGCGTCGGGGCCTCCGGGTGCTCGCGCGGTTCGTGCGATTGAATCCGCTGCCGTTTTCGATCGCCATCGTCGGCGCGGTGATCTACGCCGGTGCGTCGGTGCTCGGCACGCTCGTCCTCGGCCAGGTCACGGACAAGGTCCTCACGCCCGGATTCTCCAAGACCGGCGTCGCGAGCGACACCACCTGGACGTGGGTGGCGTTGATCATGGTCGTCGCGTTCATGCGCGCGATCGGCACCGTCACGCGGCGGTATTTCGCCGGCAAGACCACGTGGCTCGGCCAAGCGTGGCTGCGCCGGACGGTTGCCGATCACTTGCTCGCGGTACCACTCGAATTCCACCGCACCACCTCCACCGGCACCTTGCTCGCCCACGCCGACTCCGACGTACTGGCGGCCACGGAAGTGGTGAACCCGCTGCCGTTCTCCACTGGTCTGCTCGTGTTGATCATCTTCTCGGTCGTCGCGCTCGTTTCGGTCGATCCGATCCTGGCGTTGGTCGGCGTCGTGCTGTTCCCCACCATGGCATTGCTCAACCGCTACTACACCCGCCGAGTGGAGCGCCCGGCGGCAGCAGTCCAGGCGCACGTGGGCGAGGTTTCGAGCATTGCCCACGAGAGCTTCGACGGCGCGCTCGCGGTCAAGTCGCTCGGTCTCGAAAACCACGAGATCGCGCGACTCTCCATCGCCGCCGACCAGCTCCGTAAGGAACGCATCGAGGTCGGCCGGCTCCGCGCGTTCTTCGAACCGGCACTCGACGCGCTCCCCAACCTCGGCATCGTCGCCATCCTCGCCGTCGGAAGTTGGAGGATCTCCGAGGGAGTGATCTCGCCCGGCGACGTCGTGCAGGCGATGGCGCTGTTCACACTCCTCGCCTTCCCGATGCGTGTCGTTGGTTTCCTCCTCGAGGAGATGCCGCGCGCGGTCGTCGCCACCGAGCGACTCGATCGCCTCCTTGCCGCGCCCCACGCCGAGCCGCCGCACAACCACGCGGTACCACCCGCGACGCCCGCCGAGGTCGTCGCCACCGGCGTGCGATTCGCGTACCCGACCGGTGAGGTTGTGCTCGACGGTGTGGATCTGGCCATTTCGGCGGGCGAGATCGTTGCGCTCGTCGGACCGACCGGGTGCGGGAAGAGCACCCTCTGTGAACTCCTCGTGGGGCTCGACACGCCGGCCGCCGGGACGATCCGCGTGCACGGACTCGCGCCGGATCGGCTCCAGCGCGAGGCGCGTCGTGATCTGCTCGCGCTCGTCTTCCAGGAGTCGTTCGTATTCGCGGATACGGTCACCGAGAACGTGCTCGTCGGCACGGACCACGGCGTCGAGCGGCTCGAAAGTGCGCTCGCGGTTGCCCAGGCGGAGCGCTTTGTCGCCTCGCTCCCCGAGGGCGTCGACACGATTCTTGGCGAGCGCGGCGTCACCCTGTCCGGCGGCCAGCGCCAACGCCTGGCGCTCGCTCGCGCATTGGCCCGTCGGCCTCAGTTCCTCGTGCTCGACGATGCAACTTCGGCCATCGACCCGCGCGTCGAGGCTCGGATCCTGTACGCGCTGCGTACCGAGTTACGGATGACCACGCTCGTCGTCGCGCACCGCCGCTCGACAGTGGAGCTCGCGGATCGGATCCTGCGCATGGACGACGGCCGGATCGTGGCCTCGGGAACACACGCCGAGCTCCTCGCCACCGACCCCGATTACGTGGCCATGCTCTCCGCCTACGACGCAGTCATTCCCGAGCCCGACGATGAGTAGCAGCCAAGAGCGGAGCGAACGACACGACGCGGCGTTGGATGCACTCGCGGAGGCTGCCCACGACAGTTCGCTCGACGAGCTGGTGGATCGCCGTCACGCACATCGCGACCCCACGCCGTACGAACCCGACGATGCCACCGAGCAACCGTCCGGCGCGTTCTCAGTGTTGCGGCGCGGCATTGCGGTCATGCCCGAGGTTCGCGAGGGCATCGTGGTATCGCTCGGGTTCGCGGTGGCGGTCGCCGCGGGCAAGCTCCTGATCCCCGTCGCGATACAACAAGTGCTCTCTCGCGGGGTGTTGCACAAGCAAGGCTTCCAAGCGGGGTTCGTGCTCGGCGCGTGTGCGATCACGGCAGTCGGCGTGGTCCTGCTCATGTTCTTGTCGCGCATCACGTACATGCGCCTGGTGCGAGCGGCCGAGGGCGCACTGTTCTCGCTCCGAGTGCGCGTGTTCGAACACATTCATCGGCTGAGCGTGGCCGAGCAGAACGAGACCAAGCGGGGAATCCTCGTCGCGCGCGTCACAAGCGATATCGAGACCCTCGCCCGTTTCGTGAACTGGGGCGCGGTGAGCTGGGTCGTGAACACCGCGCTCGTCATCGGCACACTCGTGGTGATGGCGATCTACTCGTGGCAGCTCACGCTCATCACGATCGTGGCGTTCCTGCCCGTGATTCCGATTCTGCGGTTCCTGCAACGCCGTCAACTGATCGCGTACGACAAGGTCCGGGTCCGGACCGGCGACATGCTCGGCGAGTTCTCCGAGACCATCACCGGCGCGGCCGCCGTGCGTGCGTACGGACTCGAAGACCGCGCTCGGAACCGACTCCACGAACGCATTCACAGTCTGTACCTGGCCCATCGCGAGGCCGGTCGGTACTTCGCGCTCATGTTCCCGGTCGGCGACATGTTCGGATCTCTCGCACTGGCATCCGTCGTCGCGATTGCCGCATTCTCGGGAGTGGAACTCGGCCTCGACCTCGGCACCGTCATCGCGTTCGCGTTCCTCATGAACCTGTTGCTCTTCCCCATCGCGGAGATCAGCGAGATCATCGACCAGACCCAGACGGCGATCGCCGGTTGGCGCAAAGTGCTCGACGTACTCGATATTCCGATCGACGTCGCCGACGACCCCCACGGTGTGGACCTGCCACAGGGACCACTCACCATCTGTGCCGATCACGTCGACTTCTCGTATCGCACCGGACCGCAAGTCCTCACCGACGTTTCGATCGACATTCCCGCCGGTACCAACGTCGCGGTGGTCGGCGAGACCGGTTCGGGCAAGACGACATTCGCTTCGTTGCTGTGTCGGCTCGCGGACCCGACGGCGGGTGCGATCGTCGTGGGCGGTCACGACCTGCGCGCGGTGCGCGGCGTCGCTCGGCGACGTGCGATCCGGCTCGTCCCCCAGGACGGCTTCCTCTTCGACGACACGATCCGCGAGAACGTTCGCGTGGGCCGGCTCGACGCGACCGACCGCGAGATCGAGCACGCCTTCGTACAACTCGGACTCGACGACTGGCTGGCCCGCATGCCGATCGGGCTCGACACCGTGGTCGGCGAACGCGGTGACGGCCTCTCGGTCGGTGAACGTCAACTCGTCGCTTTGGTGCGTGCCCACATCGCCCGTCCCGGCCTCCTCGTCCTCGACGAAGCCACCAGCGCCGTAGATCCCGAGACGGAACGGGCACTCACCACCGCGCTGTTGCGCGTCGCCGCCGGTGCAACGACCGTGAGCATCGCCCACCGTCTCTCCACCGCCGAGGCTGCCGACGTTGTCCTCGTCTTCGACGGTGGCCGCATCGTCGAACAGGGTCCCCACGCACAGCTCGTCGATGGTGGTGGCATCTACGCCGCGCTCCACGCCAGTTGGGTCGGCGCTACGCAGGCGCGCGCCTAGACCGAGGTACTACCGACCAATCGCGCGGCGGGCGTCGGCGGGGACATCGGTGATGATGGCGTCGACACCGGCCGCAGCGAGGCGAGCGATCTCATCCGAGTCGTTCACCGTCCAGGTGTTCACCGCGATGCCCGCGGCGTGGGCCGCGTCGATCACGGTCGCCGCGCCCA